>JACMQE010000322.1 GCA_014377145.1 Glaciimonas sp.
CACGCCGAAGCCTATGCCGCCGGAGAACTCAAACACGGTCCACTAGCCCTCGTCACAGAAGAGATGCCAGTCGTCACTGTCGCACCCAACGATGCCCTAATCGAAAAACTCAAATCCAACATGCACGAAGTCCGTGCCCGTGGCGGTCAGTTATACGTTTTTGCCGATGCCGATTCCTGCATCAACTCTAGTGAAGGCGTACATGTAATTCGCCTACCAGAAAACTACGGATTGCTGTCACCGATTTTGCATGTGGTGCCGCTGCAATTGCTGGCCTATCACACTGCGTTGGCAAGGGGGACAGATGTTGATAAGCCAAGAAATTTGGCGAAGTCTGTGACGGTGGAGTAAGAGGGAGTAATAAATTTTTTCGGTGATCAGCAAATATGCACCTATCACCGTCTATATATAAGAGAAAAATATAAACATGATTGCGTTAGAAGAGACGAATTGATTGTGCCCACAATTCATTTCTCGCCACAAATCCAAGATGTTTTAATGCGTTCCGTTAGAAATGACGATGCTATTGTTTCCACCTAAATACACCTTTAGTTAATTCGCAAAAGTCATCTTATCAGCAACCCGGTCATGTCACCTCTGGCATCGACAACAATATGAATAACATAATGCCGCGCACTTCTACATGTTTATCGTATATTGCCGGTCGGATTCGAGCATTAAACGCATAATATCATCATCCAACGATGCTCCTAATGCTCTACTTTTAGCCCCCATTCAATTTGAAAAGGAATGCATGAACAAGCACATATCCTCTATACATCACCATCCGCATTTCCTAATCCGCAACGCTTACGCTTTTTATCCCTGAAAAAGGTATCGCCGAATATCTCAAGAGACTGTATACGACATGGCTCCTGGTGGCGAGCAGCGTAAATGGCCGCACTTGAAAATGAATCTATGGGGTGAAACTCCGACATTGGCGCTTGAAGGTAAAGGCTATTTGTCGGAAACGGCCAGTATTGCACGCTACCTTGATCAACAATTCCCAAGGCGTAAAATCATAGGCAATTCGCCGCTAGAACAAGGTCAGGGCACGATGTGGGAAAATCGTATCTGGATCCATATTCTGTATCACATCATACATCAAGGCCTCGGCCCGAAGCTGGAACTCACCCACAATCCACGATGGGACAAGCATTGCTGGCGGCCTTCTACTTGCCATTCTTGCTCGCATGGTCAAAACCATGGCATCAGCAAAGATTAAGTTTTTTTAATTCTGATCAGTGCTAATCAAAGTTGATTAACCCCAAGCAACATATATTCAGAATAGGACTTACGCAAAATTGTCCCAGCAACAGGCTACCAAACCCGGCCGACGAAGACAGTCCGCTCGACCGGGCCGCGTCGGCGACTGGAAAAATACAATGTTGCTGGGACAATTTTGCGTAAGTCCTACAGAAATCAGAAATCAATAAGGGAGACCGTATGACATTAATGACTGATGCCACAAAGCCTGAACCCATCAACTCGCTCTGGGATGATGCCGTTGCTGACCGGTTGAGTGAACCAGAGCTGTTGTTATACCGTTCAAACCTATTAGGTTCTGATATGCGTATCACCAATTTCGGTGGTGGCAATACCTCCGCAAAAATTATTATGACGAATCATTTAAGCGGCGAGCAAGTCGAAGCTCTGTGGATCAAGGGTTCTGGCGGCGATCTCGGCAGCATTAAACTGGATGGATTCTTAACGCTTTACATGGATAAGCTCCGCTCTCTTAAAAACCGCTTCCGTGGGGCCTGGCATTGGAAGATGAAATGGTGGCTTTCCTGCCATATTGCACCCTTCAACCTTGAACCTGCGCGCAGCCAGCATCGATACGCCATTGCATGCCTATATTGATCGGAAGCATGTCGATCACATGCATCCTGACGCATTGATCGCGATCGCCGCCTGCGCCAACAGCGCAGCGCTGACGCAGAAGGTATTTGAAGGCGATCTGGGCTGGTTGCCATGGCAGCGTCCCGGTTACGACTTAGGGCTAAAAAGCTAGAAGCCTTATCAAAAGTGCAGCCGCAGTTGAAAGTTATCGTCCTCGAAGGTCACGGCTTATTCACTTGGAGCGACACCGCCAAATCCTGCTATGAAATCACGCTGATGATTATCAAACGTGCAGAAGACTGGTTCGCAGCCAACAGCCGCCAACCAGCATTTGGTGGTGGCAGCAAGTTCACGCCGCTGGCTACACCAGAACGTGCGGCGCTAGCAGCATGCCTGATGTCGCTGCTACGCGGCAAGGTCAGCAAGGATGAATACAAACTGGGACATTTCGAAGATAGCACCACCGTTCTCGATTTCGTTTGCAGCACCGACTTACTCGCTTTAGCAGCGTTAGGCACATCTTGCTCGGATCATTTTCTGCGTACAAAAATCCGTCCATTTGTGATTGATTTTGATCCCATGAATCAAGATTTCGACCGTTTAGTCGCAGGTCTGGACGATGCACTGAGTGTCTATCATGCCGACTATATTACCTATTACACAAGCTGAAAAAACGAGAATAGTCACGTCGTGCGCGATGCCAATCCCATCATTTATC
>JACMQE010000323.1 GCA_014377145.1 Glaciimonas sp.
ATTGGTCTGATCGCGGGTGAGTTTTTTAACAGTTTGACGAGCGCGGCACCGGCTTGCTGATTCGACTCACGACGAAAGCGAACAGCGGTCTGGGGAATAGTTTCGACCATATCAAATACGGTATCGCCTTCTTGATCGCGTAAGACGTCGCCCAGAAGTCGTCCCAGCAAGCGGATATCTTCTTTTAACGGCGTATCTTTATTCGTAACAGAACTCTTTGTACGATTGGATGGTGTGGATGGGATTGGTTGCTTTGTCATGGGAAACGTGCGGTCTGCTTTTCTGAATAAAAGATGAAGGTTGGCCGACGATGGTTTGCCGGCTGGAGGACAACCAATGACTGATTAAATGCCAGATTATTACCAACTTAAATACTGACTAAAATATTCAATCAAATTACAGTAACACGGGCAGTACAAAAATTACCTTTGTAAATACGCAAGTTTAAACAAAGATAACAGCGCTGAAATGACCAGCGCATACCATTTTGAATCAGATATGAAGATTGACGCATGCTAGAATTTGGCCTGAATCGCAACTGCCCTGAAAGCGTTTACAGCCAGATTTGGGCTGCATTGATAAAATTTGAAAGAGCCTGTGTCCACAATGCTTCCTCCCTCCAAGTTAGTAATTGCATCGCGCGAAAGTCGGCTAGCCATGTGGCAGGCCGAACACGTGCGCGCGAGACTAGCTGAATTATATCCTCAGTGTGTAATAGAAATTCTTGGTATGACTACGCGTGGTGATCAAATTCTTGACCGTACGTTGTCTAAGGTTGGCGGCAAGGGATTGTTTGTGAAGGAATTAGAGGTGGCAATGGCTGAAGGTCGGGCCGATCTGGCGGTACATTCGTTGAAGGATATGCCGATGGAATTGCTGCCAGGTTTTGCATTGGCAGCGGTGTTGGAGCGGGAAGATCCACGGGATGCATTCGTTTCAAATGATTACGCATCTCTGGCAACGCTGCCCAATGGGGCGATTGTCGGAACTAGCAGTTTGCGGCGTCAGGCAATGATTGCAGCACGTTTTCCGCAATTGGGGATCAAGCCGCTTCGGGGTAATCTGGATACGCGACTGGGCAAGCTGGATCGGGGCGAGTATGCCGCGATTATTCTGGCTGCGGCAGGTTTGAAGCGGCTTGGCCTTGCTCAGCGAATTAAAGCCTTTATCGAACCTGAGCAAAGTTTGCCAGCGCCGGGGCAGGGCGCGATAGCGATTGAAATTTGTGAAAGTCGTCTTGACCTATGCCAGGCACTAGGACCTCTCAATCATTTGCCAACATTGCAAGTAGTCACCGCTGAGCGGACACTTTCGCGTATCTTTGGCGGTAGTTGTCAAATTCCTCTTGCGGCATTTGCCACGATTGAGGGTGTCAGTATGCGTTTGCGGGCAGTGATCGGCACGCCGAATGGTCTGTGGACGGCGGCCGCTGACATTAGCGGCGCGGCAGATGCGCCAGAAGCGTTGGGCCGGCAGATCGTCGCAGCATTGGAGTGCCAAGATGCAGCTGCGATTCTGGCGGCATGTAAAGAGATTTAATGAAGACGCTTATCTGAGAAATGTCGCGGATGTTTTACAACACTAGATAGTAGGAGCGTGACCAGTATGAGTCAGCGGCGACCGATTGTGATCACCCGGCCGCAAGCGCAAGCAGTTACGCTGGCGCAGCAGATTTCTGCCACGGGGGGAGAGCCAATTATTTTTCCCTTGTTGGAAATAGTGCCACTTCCCGATACCGCTGCGTTGGAAATAACGCTGGCGCATCTTGGGGGTTATGCGTTAGTGGTATTTGTTAGTCCGAATGCGATTGATGCTGCCTTTAAGCACATTCTGCATTGGCCTTCGCAGGTGGCAATCGGTATTGTTGGTGAAGGCAGTCGCGTAGCCTTGGCCCGACACCGTGTGACCGCGCAAAATGCTATTATTTATGGTCCCCCGGACGTTACCAGAACCGATTCTGAGGGATTGTTGCAAGCCTTGGACTTGAGTGGGCTAAGCGGTCGGCGCGTATTAATTGTGCGTGGAGACAGTGGGCGGGAACTATTGGCCGATAGCTTGCGCACGGCTGGCATAGAGGTAGTACTACTGTCAGCCTATCAACGCCGCGCTCCCATCATGACTCCAGCCCTTACGCGCCAATTACAGCAATTACTGATCAGCGAAAATGACTGGTTCGTGACTAGTTCGGAAGCGTTAAGAATATTGATGCAGATGGTGCAGAATCTCGAAAATACAGCAGGAAATACAGGTAATGTTACAAAAATACAACATAAAAAGTTGTTGGTTCCACATATCCGTATTTTCGAGACCGCGCGAGCGCTTGGATTTAATGCGATAACCCTGACAGGCCCAGGAGACGAACGACTGCTCCACGCGTTACAATCTCAGTCATGAACGAACCGCAATCTACTCCAGAATCGCACCATTTAGCTGGTCCTACAGTTAATGCGGTACCGCCGCAGGCGCCTATGTTGCAGCCATACGCGTTAAATAACGGCAAAAGTGCTAGGAATCAATTTCGCACAGTTTATTTGCTGTTGTTATTATTGTCAGCGTTGCTGTGCGCACTGTGGTTGAACTCACATAATGAGAATATTAAGCTGCGTACTGAGATGGCGCGGCGCCTGCAAGTTGGGGATAGCACAAACAACGATACTAAAGCTGCGGTGAAAACGGTGCAAGAGGGCACCAAAGAGCTACAAGCCAAGGTTGCTGTGCTAGAAAATAAGCAAGTGGAATCCCAAGGTCAGCAGTTGGCGTTAGCGCAGTTGTATCAGGATTTGTCTAAAAATGGCGATGACTGGGCGCTCTCTGAGGTCGAAGATGTCTTGTCTACGGCTAGCCAACAACTACAACTGGCAGGTAATGTTTCCGGAGCGCTGATTGCATTGGAAAATGCCGACAAGAATCTGGCGTGTTCTGATAAGCCGCAATTTGTCGTCATTCGCAGCGCCATTGCGCACGATATAGATCGACTCAAAGCATTCCCTACCTTGGATACGACCGGTATTGCAATGCGTCTGGATAGTTTGATTAGGCAGATCGACAGCATGCCCCTGCTGTCCGATGCAGCACCGGTGACGCTTGCCAGTCAATCCGCTAGTCAGCCCAATAATCAACCGACTAATAAAGCATCGTCAGCTATTGTACCAAAAACGTCCAAAGCCAGCTTGGGCAAGTTGTCCAGTCCGACACCGACCCGGACGGAGCGCAGCGTAACGATCAATGGCCGCATCAGCACTGATTGGGTTGGCTTTATCAGCGATACCTGGAAAAGTTGGACCGCTGAAATGTGGACCGAAGTAAGTCAGTTGATCCGTGTACGTACGGTCACTACGCCAGATGCATTGTTGCTTTCGCCGACGCAGGCCTACTATGTCCGTGAAAACTTGAAACTGCGATTGCTCAACGCGCGACTGGGTTTGTTGTCGCACAATGAATCGGCGTTCCGCAACGATCTGATCGCAGCACAGGAAACTATTGTCAAATATTTCGATACGCGTGCTAGGCAGACGCAAACCGCACAGGCGCTCCTGAAGCAAGTGCAAGGCAACAATTTGTCGATCAATATGCCAAAGTTAGATAGTCTGGCTGCGATCCGTACCTACAAAAACAAGCGATAAGTCTATGCGATTTTTTCTTTGGCTGATTGCCCTGTTTGCTACTGCCATCGGTCTGGCAGTCCTGACGCGCTATAACGCAGGTAACGTGGTCTTGTTTTATCCACCTTATCGGATCGACCTCTCACTGAATTTCTTCTTTCTATTGACTGGAGTATTTTTTCTCGCTTTGTATATATTAATCAGAGCGATTCGAACCACCCAGAAATTGCCGAATACAGTGATTTCCTATCGTCGCCAAAAACGCGAAGAAAAATCTAATAAGGCCCTCCGTGATTCACTCAAATCATTTTTTGAGGGGCGTTTTGGTCAATCGGAAAAAGCTGCCACGCGTGCGGCGGAACTGAATGAAAATCTGGGTGTTGCCGCGTTGATCGCCGCTCGTGCTGCCCATCGCATGGGTCAATATGATCGTCGCGATATCTGGCTATCTAGCATCGAAGACAAAGAAGCTATGAAGACCGCTCGCTTGATGACGGCGCTGGATTTGCTAGTCGACGAGCATAAACCGCACGCAGCGTTGGCGGTTGTGGATGCTTTGAATGCAGGTGGTATACGGCATATCCAAGCGTTGCGTATAGCATTAAAAGCCAACCAGCAAGCCAAGAACTGGCCTGAAGTGCTGCGTTTGGCTAAGACTTTGGACAAACATAATGCATTAAATGCTGCTCTGTCTAGTCACCTGTGCGAGATGGCCTATGACGCTTTGCTGTCCGATACTTCGCATGATGTAGAGTCACTCCAGCGTTTGTGGCTGACAATTTCCGCTGAAGATCGCCTCAAGCCTTTCATTATTATTCGTGCTGCGCATGCTTTTAATCAGCATCATATGCAGGATGAAGCCCGTAAAATGGTGGAGAAGGCGCTCGCCGTCGAGTGGGACGTGCGATTGATGCGCGTGTACCGTGATTCTGTGGCAGATGAGGGCACGCCAGCCTTGCGTGCGCAAATTGAGCATTGTGAGGCGTGGGTCGCTAAAGAGTCACAGGATGCCGAGTTAGCGCTCACCCTTGGGACTTTTTGTCTAAAGCAAAAGTTGTGGGGGAAGGCACAGCGCCACTTGCAGCAAGCGTTATTGGAAGCAACCGAAGCCCGTACTATACGCGAGGCGCACCTAAAGCTAGCGCAGTTGCACCAAGGATTGGAGCATACGGAGCAAGCTTCAGAGCACTATCGGCAATGTGCACTAGCGACGATGCTGTAATGCAATAAATCGGCATCGGGAAATAATATTAATTTAATAGTTATTGTCGATGCCGTTGGTGAAATTATTGTTTGAAATAGCTAAAAATATTGACACGAAAGCAATCAGTATCGCTTTTGTCCGCCATTCAATCTTCCATAGAGCCCACCATTTAAAGCAATGGGGGGACCCCGCTCATTTACCCGGTCGCTTATACTGATGATCCGTCATATTAGGAAAGAGATGCATTGAATAACCTGTTATTGGTCATTGCTGCGTTATTTTTGGTTGCACTCAATGGCTTTTTTGTTGCTGCTGAATTCAGCTTAGTTAAATTACGTCAAACACGCATTCGCACCATCGTCAAAACACAAGGCATTCGCGGACGGATTCTTGCCGTCGTGCATCGCCAGTTGGATATATATTTATCAGCTTGTCAGCTCGGCATTACGCTGGCATCGTTAGGCTTGGGTTGGATCGGTGAACCCGCCTTTGCCGGACTGTTGGAGCCGGTGTTCGGTTGGCTTGGGATTACATCTCCTGAATTGATACACAGTGTCTCGTTTTTCTTTGCTTTTTTCGTTATCTCTTTTTTACACATTGTGGTCGGAGAACTGGCCCCTAAGACTGTGGCAATTCGCAATCCGGAAGTAATCGGTATGTGGAGTGCGTTGCCGCTGTATGGCTTCTACTGGATGATGTATCCGGCAATATGGTTGTTGAATGCAAGTGCCAATTCGCTATTGAAAATTTTTGGCTTAGCCCAAGATCAGGGTCACGATACCCAATATTCTGCCGATGAGTTAAAACTCATCTTACGCAGCAGTCGCTCCAGCGAAAAATTTACTCCTGATGAGTGGAATGTGTTGGCTCAAACATTGGACTTTAGTGAACTTGAAGTGTCAGATTTGATGCGGCCTATCAATGAAGTCGCTGCATTGCATGCTAATTTGAGCCTGGATGATAACTTGCAAATCATTTATCGCCATCGCTTTAGTCGTTATCCCTATTTTGATATCGACGGCGTCACCGTTCTGGGTGTTGTCCATATGAAGGATTTGTTTTTTGCACAGCAAGAGGGAAAATCAATCACCAGGATGCAAGATTATCTGCGTCCGGTTCAGTATATTGCTTCCCGTATGTCCGCATTGGCGTTATTTCGCCTATTGCGCAGCGGTGCGCCGCACTTTGCCATTATCGGTAAAAAGGGATTGGTGCCACGTGGTTTTATTACACTCGATAACCTGCTTGGTGCGCTGGTAGGTGAAATTCGGGATGAATTTCGCCTCAATGAAAATGATTGGACCCGCCTTGAGGATGGGACTTTGGTTGGCAAAGGTAGCTTGCCGATTTTTTCGTTGAAGCGGATTCTTGGTGGAGATATCGAAGAACTAGACGATGTTGATTCGATTGGCGGCCTGATTATGGCTAAGCTAGGTAATTTGCCGCAAGAGGGCCAAAAAGTCGGTTTCGACGGCATTGTTATTGTGGTCAAAAAGATGAACGGACCGCGTATCGTTCTCGTCAAGGTGTATCCTGCGGGCAGCCTATAAAGCCACCCCTAAGCCACACAGAGAATAGTATTTTACTAATGTTTATTATTAAACTGAACTAGTTTGTCACCCAATTTTTAATCATAGCGGCTCCAGCCGCTATTTTTATATGCCGACCAAATTTCATAAAACGGCGTGTAGTCATTTTTTGAATTTTTGTTTGGAGGCCTGAACGTGCGTAAATTGACCTAAGTGATTAAGTGATTAAGTGATTTCCACATAATAGGATATTCTTCGACAAACGGCACTAAAGTTTCATAGCATTCTCATCATGGTGCACCCCCAAATTTGCAGCACATGGAGTGTGCTCTTCTTCAGAGCGCGTTTCTTGATCCAGTTGTGAAGATTTGCTTCTGTCGTGTGGTAACG
>JACMQE010000324.1 GCA_014377145.1 Glaciimonas sp.
GAAAAGCTCAGGATCGGCTACATCAAAATCGGAATCGAATATGCAAGCATTCACCCGGGCTCCTGTCATCCCACGCGCATGCGCCGCCGCGGCATGACTAGGATCGCTGGGATTAAATGCTGAGGATAGGACATTTGGTTGCGGCTGCGTTGAAATAGGTGCGTCGTTCCCAGGGTTCTGACTGCCACCCCCACCGTCCCCACAACCAAAAAACATGACGGACAATGCAAACGACAAGACTGACAAGGGAAAATAAATTGTAATTTCATTATGCATTTTAGTCCTTGCTAACTAACGTGAAAAGATGCCTCACGCGTAAGGTATGGTTTCGAATGGTGTTTTGAAACAGGGCGCATAAGGTTCTTTCAACGCCATCACTATTGTTTCTACAACAGCATTTTGGCAAGACACCAGTGATTTGTAGCACGCAGAATAAGACAAAAAAGTTGATGACATTTAGCAACGCTATGGATTGTGCCTAGAAAAAATACTGGAAGAGAAAATATAAATAAATCCTATTAAACATTGACATTAAGAAGCTGTTTCAGAATTCTCTAGAAGACTTGGCCGACTTGCTTTTTAAGAAATACTAAACAAAGAACAAAAAACAAAAATAGGTACAGGCAATCTTAGGATACGCAATGTGAATAACCTACCCACATATATTCAAAAGTAGTAGCCGATGGCTATGATTGAAGCAATTGTTAAATAGGCTAAATAACCGCACTTTTACATTACGATCTGGTTGAGCTATTTATTGACGCTTTGACCTGCATTAAATTTCGAGAAAAAATTTTGTTGATCGACGATCGTTGAATGCAGTTTTTCCACGCCCTGATGATTATCTTTTCCTATCTTCTCAAAACATCTCAATAGCAAACTCCCGGCAGTGCCGCCCATTGCAAAAAAGATACTCTAAAATGTTAATTTAAATAGAGTGTAATTCTTGTGTTTTTACTATCGGTATCTGACGCATTAAGATTATATTTTTTAGAATGGTACAATTTAGATTACTTTTGTGCAATCCTTCGTGCCTCAGATTTTTCTGCAAACTTTACCGGTAAACGATGAAAAAATTTCTACTCTTAATCGATCAACCTTGATGTTTCCGCTGGTGCTGGTGCTATTTGAATTTTCTGTTTATATCGCCAATGACATGATCCAGCCCGGGATGATCATTGTCACAAGGGAATTCGGTGCCAGCGCCGCTCGGATAGTTTCGGCAATGACCGCATTTTTATTTGGCGGCGCATTACTTCAATGGCTGTTCGGTCCTTTTTCAGATCGCATCGGGCGATGCCCCGTCATGTTGGGCGGGACGCTTTTTTATAATCTTCTTTTTGGCAACTTTTTTCTCCGATAACATCGAAAGTTTTATCGCCTTGCGCGTGGTGCAGGGTATTGGCTTGTGTTTTATTTCCTCGGTAGGCTATGCCTTAGTGCAAAAAGCCTTCGAAGAAAAAGCTGCATTCAAAGTCAATGCGCTGAGGGCGAATGTAGCGTTAATCACGCCGCTGGTCAGCATGAAGCTATTGCTGCGCCACGCGGTAACGCTAAATCGACGCTCGTCACCCAACTGTTCACGATCTGGTGCGTCGTCACCGGACGCAAGCGCTATCCTATGATTATCATGGACGCCCTCGATTAGGCTGCAACCCTGCTGGAGGCGATCAAGGCGGAGCTTCAATTTAATCTGTGACTGGCGATGAATTCCCACAGGCCAGCATTCAGGGTCGCGTCTGGCAGGTAGGCACGATTACCACCGCAAACGATTGCAAAATTCAGGCATTCGGCTCGGGAAAGAGGATGCGTGGCTTGCGCCATGGACCACACCGACTCGATCTGAGGATCGGTGGTGATTTGGAAAATGACGAGAACATGCGTAGCCCGGCACAGCGCAACAAGCTGGAAAGTTGGCTGAAAAAACAGTGTTGTCCCTCGGCTCTGCCGACGATACGATGGACGTTATTGTCATAGGCACGATCTTGCAATATGATTCGGTGCTGTCGCGCTTATTAAAAAATCTAATGTGGAAGCGTAAGAAATTCAAGGCCATTATTGATTGACCGCACCGGATGGATCTGTGGGAAGAATTGCTTTTAAACACGGACGATGAAGGGACGACAGTAAACTTGTTTTATCTGAGTAACGTTGGTCTGATTACACTCGGTGCAACCGTATGTTAGCCAGCCGGTCAACCTCTGCTCAAATTGATGTTGAAACGAGAGCGAGACGGCCATGCTGCCTTTGATTCCGAACAGCAGAATGATCCGGTATCGGGTGATGACGCATCGTTTGCAAAAGGTATTATCCAGTTCTGGGTCAATCGCTTGAGCTGTTGGGGCAAACACCCGAACGCTACGCCTAGGGGAAAAAGAAATACGTGTAAGAAAAAATTGACTTTGCACGTCCATCATCTTCAGGAGAACCGCATAGCTATCGTTACCCCAGCCTTAATCAAGGCCTTATTTACCGGCTTCCGCAATGACTATCAAGACACACTTGAAGCCGCACCCGCCGTCTTCAATCAGGTTGCCACCATCACTCCATCATCGACTGCGAGCAATACCTATGACTGGCTCGTTCAGTTCCCGAAATTGCGGGAATGAGTAGGCGAACGGCAACTGAAAGACATTGCAGTCCATGTTTACGCCATTGCAAACAAACTATACGAATCCAAGTTGGGCGTGGAACGTACCGATATCGAAGATGATAATTTAGGTATCTACGGGCCATTATTTTAGGAAATGGGACGTGCCGCTGGCATATACCCGGATGAGCATATCTTTGCAATGCTGAAGGCTGGCAGCGCGACTCCTTGCTTCGATGGGCAGAACTTCTTTGATGTTGCCCATCCGGTTTATGCAGATGTCGCGGGTACAGGAAAAGCCGAGGCTGCGACAAATTTGCTAGCGCCTGATGCCGATCCGGGGCCAGCTTGGTATTTTTGCTAGATACCTCACGCGCCGTCAAGCCGCTGATCTTTCAGCAGCATAGGGCACCGGCGTTGACTTCCAGGGTGACGAACGATGATGAAAAGGTCTTCATGTCGGATTTATATCGCTATGGAATTAGAGTCCGCTCCAATGTTGGATTCGGCTTTTTGAAAATGGGCGTGTTCAGCACCAAACGAATAAATAAGGACAATTTTAACGAAGCTTTCGACCTGATGCGGTCGTTCAAAGCGGATGGCGGTTGTCTGCTAAATATCCGCCTGGATTTGCTGGTAGTGCCAAGTACGCTACGCAACGCCGCCAACGAAGTGGTCGCTGTACAACGTCTGGCCAGCGGCGCTGATAACCTTCATTTTCAGTTGTTCAAGGTGCTGGATACGTCCTGGCTGAATTAAATTTTCAATCCGATGTTCTCTTCCGTTCGGGTATGGGGAAATTGACCAAACTGGAGAACAACATATTTAAAAAAATGCGAAAAATTCCTTAATAAAAGCGACGACGATAATGCCATAAAAACCGACAGACCCAGATGCATTGAAAGTGCCGGTAGAAAATTCATCCACAATTAAGTCCATCAGCAAGACGGATGTTCGTAAAGTACGCACGGTCGGTGTGTCGGGTGGTCGTCGCTTTCGTGCCGGGATCAAGTTCGATCAAGAGGCGATAAACGTTGATTTCTCCAATCTGAATATATATCAGGTCCCCGAGATTGAAGCCGATCTCTATTTGAAGGTGGAATGTACATGAACTATTGCACCGTCACCGCTTTTGGTCTGGACGATATCGTCGCCCTGCCTAATCGACAGAATGTACAAGCAACCATTGTCGGTGAGGTCGTCGCGCAACAAGCCATTGTGCAGGCAGAGGTAGAGATTAATGTCTACCTCGAGGGGCGTTATCCAATGCCGCTGGTGTCTGCGCCAATGATACTGAAGCAGATCGCGGTCGATATCGCACGCTTCTATCTCTACACCAGAATCGATGAGGATCATCCACAGCAAGTCAATCCTACCGCCGACGTATCAAAGCTGTTAGAGGGCATTGCCACTGGTCGTCTGTCATTAGGGTTGGATGCTGCCAACAAGGTTGTCACGCCACTCGACACGGTACAGATTGCAGCGGGTCGCCATGATTTCGGAGGTCATCAGTGGTAACAGATTATTTGTTCATGGAGCCGCTTCTGGTCGAGCGAGTGAAGACTAGCGTATCGGACCTCAAAGGTATTTTTACTGCTCCCGATATAGCTGCAATGGATGAGAAAAATCAGATTACACCTGCTGCTCATATGATTTACATCGGTGATGAAATCGCGAAAGGGACCGCTGACCAAGGCAGCTTGGGTAAGGTGCAATACGTCACGCAGCTATGGGTCATGGTGATCGCCGTGTATTACGCCGATGCGGTATACCGGTTTCGGAGCGCGTCGCTTAGCAGGACCATTAATCGCCGATCTGATGCGTGGGCTGTCCGGCCGGACAGCCGC
>JACMQE010000325.1 GCA_014377145.1 Glaciimonas sp.
CCGTTGCTGATTAGCGGTGCCACGGTGACCATGGCGGGCTTGTGTGAAGTGGCGGGTCCGATATAGGTCAATTGCAGGCGCAGATCTCGCCTGGCTATGGTTTCGCTGCTATCATCGTGACGTGGATCGGGCGTTTGCAGCCGGTCGGAATCGTGCTTGGCGCCTTGCTAATGTCGTTATTGTATCTCGGTGGTGAGTCGGCACAGATGAAGATGGCGTTGCCATCTGCGATTACTGGTCTGTTTCAAGGGTTATTGTTATTTTACTTGCTGGCTGCTGATTTGTTCATCACCTTCAAACTTAACAATGTCAGCGTTGTTCACCGATATGCTACTGTTGTCGCCACCAAGGAAATAGTATAAACCCTGCCAGCCCTGTTCTTCCTATTATTGTCAGCACAGTGGTTGCGGCGACACCTTTGATTTATGCGGCGTTGGGCGAAGCTGTGGTCGAAAAAGTAGGGGTTTCTTAATCTGGGTATTGAGGGAATGATGCTGATCGGTGCGGTGGCCGGGTTTGCTGCTATGTTGGCGACCGGCAGTGCAACGGCGGGGTTTATCCCTGCCGCTGGTGCTAGGACCGCGTCGTCACTGATTTTTGCTTTTCTGAAGCTATTTTGGATTGGTCTGTCGGCGTTCGTTGGGCATGATTTGGAAGGAATACCGCTTCAAGGCTTGAAAGGTGTGGAGATGCCGGTCCTATCAACTTTTCTCATTACGACATCATGGTGTATTTGTCGCTGGTGGTGTTTGGAACGTGGAAATCGTCACGGGTGATGTGTGGGGCCTATCTTTTTGGTGGGATGACAGTGTTGCAACTATATGCGCAGGGATTTTGGTTGTGGGGGTGCCATCGGAGTTTTTGTCAATGCTGCCGTATGTGGCGACGGTGGTGGTGTTGGCGATTATTTGTCGTAATCCTAAGACGATTCTGTTGAACCGGCCGGTCTCGTTGGGAAAGAGTTTTCATTCGCATACTTAATTTTGGTTGGGATTATTTGGAGTAGTATGCGCTCCATCGAGGCTAGTTTCGTTTGGTTGGCAACTGATATTACGCAGTGTTACCTAAAAACTAATACTCTACAGAAATGAAAAAAGTGGCGCTTGCGTTGTACACAGAATATTTGATCAGCACGTTTAGAGCGGCAACGGGATTGTCAGCGATGGTGAATGGTAGGTGAATCAGGACCAAATATCCGATGCTTATCAGCGCGGCCGTACGCGTCGAAAGACTGATGGCTGCAAGTGAAATCAACGGTATGTCAAATAGACAAGAAAATGTAGGTTTAATTTTCGATAACACGATTCAAAAAACACAATGAACCGATGAAAATGAAGTGATGTGCTGGTATTTCGATCATTACCAAGGACGCTCGGTACACGGTAGCAACTTGCTCAATGCACTGTACTACAGTGCTAACATGGCTGTTCCGGTGGACTTTGAGGTAGTGCGAAAGCCGTTGCAATTTTGCGATCTAAAGATGAGAAAGAATAAAACGCGCCATTGAGGTCACGAACAACCAGATGATGCACGAGATGATCGGAAAATGCATCAAATAACACGTTGAAATTTCGCTACGTCTTGATGGATAGCTGGTTCGGCTCATTGGAAAACTTTGCGTTTATCGTCAAAAAGAAAAACATTCTATTGCTGTGCGCAAAGACAATCGTTTGATCGCGCTCAGTGAAGAAGATAAGCGTCAAGGCCGCTTTGTACGGATAGATGCGTTGGAATTACCGGATCAATTAGCCGTGTGCGTTTGGCTCAAAGGCTATGTGAACGTTGTCCTGATAGTGCGCCAGGTCTTTCAAATAAGGACGGCAGTATGGGCTTGCAACATCAGTTAGTTATACTGACTTAATGATTGATTGGATTACTGACTCTATGATTACACCCCATACGTAGTTGCTGCCCGAGCGGCACGGCAACATGGGTTGGGGATCAGTATGGGCGTGCCGAATTTGATTAGAGGGAGTCGCATTCGGGGAATGTTTCTGCGACGATGTTGGCGTAGATTGGTTTGCTACACGTATATCGTCTGATTACGTCCCTGCAAGCTTGCTGCACGCTGCGTTCATGCTGCAAAAAGAGGGATTCAGCTTGCCGAAATCGATTAATACGGTATAGCTTAATCCCGCTCGCATGATTGGGTTTGATGATCGGGGTGAAATTGCGATTGGTCTGCGGGGAGATTTTCTGCAGGTTCGGAAAAATGGATAGCGGGTTATTCGAGGAAGTGTTTAGGGTAATTTTCTGTCTTAAAATACGATTCTTAAGAAGTTATATTTCAAGAAAGTAAAGTTGCTCCAAAAAAAGCGCTGAGTAATTTTCATAGGGCTAATCAAATCGTCCACCTAACATCGAAAAAGCCCGCAAAAATGCAGCTACCGCTAGACGTTTTCTGCCTGGCTTTTGCAAAACGGTCAGTCGCAAAGCATCTACGCCGCACGCGACAAGTACGCCATTTTGTAGGTCAGCGCTGATAATTTCACCCGCCGTATGGTCGCCAGATTGAACAACAACCGCAGCCTCCCATATCTTTATCGTGACACCACCGAATGGTGCAAATGCACCAGGAAACGGATTAAATGCCCGAATTTTTCGTCCCAACAGATCGGCCCCTAAAGTGAAGTCAAGCGCAGTTTCTTCCTTGGTGATCTTTGCTGCATAAGTGACACTCTCATCCGGTTGCGGTATCGCCTTCAAGGCGTTTTGTGATAGCAACCGAATCGTATCAACGATCATTTTTCCACCCAATTTAGCCAGCTTGTCGTGCAGACTGCCAGTCGTATCATCGGCAGCAATGGCCACGCTTTCCGTCAGTATCATCGGTCCCGTATCTAACCCTTGCGCCATTTGCATAATGGTGATTCCGGTTTTGGTGTCGCCGGCTTCAATCGCCCGATGGATCGGTGCCGCACCCCGCCAGCGCGGTAGCAGCGAACCGTGAATGTTGATGCAGCCGTGAATCGGGATGATCAAGACACTTTGCGGCAAGATTAACCCATAGGCGGCGACCACCATTACGTCATGCTGTGTGGTGTGTAACAAAACATGTGCCTCTTGCGCGATGTCAGGATATTTTCCATCCAGCCGCAGCGAGACAGGTTGGGCTACCGGGATACCATGTGTGAGTGCAAATTGCTTCACTGCGGAGGCCTGGAGTTGCATACCGCGTCCAGCGGGACGGTCAGGCTGGGTCAGTACAAGCGTGATTTCATGGCCTGCATCATGCAGCGCCTTGAGCGCGATGGCGGCAAATTCGGGGGTTCCAGCAAAGATAATTTTCATGTTCGGATTTTATTACGGATGGACGTATTTTGCTGCATCTGTAAAACTTATGTGCCGTGAGCGGGTGTGCTGCTTAAGCCGATATTTAAGTTATACTTATGGCATCTCTAATTAAGTAGACGCATAGCGTCCATCAAGGATTAAACGAGGTATAGCCACAAATAAGCATGGGTAAAAGCGATGAAGCAAATGACTCTTTTTGCGGGCAGCTTTGATAAATACGCTAAAAAGACGCGTCGAGCATTGTCCTTGGTTGAGATGAACAAGTAGTCCCTTTGGACCACGCTGTGCGAATTGATTAGCCTACACTCTCCAAAGGCTGGCAATGGCTTTCCACTGATCGGACTGGAACGTATGCTGCGACTGTATTGTTGGAGCAGTGGTGCAACTTGTTCGATCCGACGGTGGAAGAAGCGTTGTATGAATCGATCTCGATGCGTAAACTTGTCGGGCATTGATCTTGGCTGCGAAGCGGTTCCTAATGTTTTGCGAAAGTGCGTTATCGCGGCATGGCAAAAAAAGTCAATCGTTTCTTCGTCCCCTGCGTCCTGGCTAACTTGTTTAGGCTGCGTAAAATTTAATAAAAAACACTGTGAATGCTGCTGGCGCCTGCTTTTGGTGGCCGTTGCAGGCTTTTTTGTTGACGATACCCTTTCGTACGATAACATCTGATTGGGTCTGCAGCGGCACCCGAACGGACACGCGCCATTGCTAGAGCCGGACTAACATCGGTGCAGAATGTGCATGTTTTAACGTTTGTGCCGCCTGGGGTACGTCGTTTTGTTCTTGATGGTGTTGCAAGGCGGTGCGGTCGATGATGGCGGAATGGATAAATGCCCGCTGCACCTCAATTGCGCTACTTATCAGGCTTTCGATCGGATCGGTGACATTGTGTGACTGGTCGAGCGTATAGGGCGGCTTGAACGCTACACCTTAGCGTTGCGCAACGTCTGCCAACTCATTCAAATATCAGGAATAGCTGAAACGGATTGATACTACCCGAATTCAGATCATCATCGCCGTATTTGCTCTCATTGAAATGGAAACCACCTAGTTTGCCGAATTGGGCAAGGCGAGCGACGATCATTTCAATATTCTTATTCGGTGCAGGATGGCCGAGGTCGACCAGGCATTTTGCCTTCGGTCCCAATTCTGTGGCACAAGCAAAGCTGGTGCCACAGTCTGCGATGGTGGTGGCATAGAATGCGGGTTCAAACAGCTTGTCTTCGATATACACTGACCAGTCGGCTGGCAACGCGTGATAGATTTCTCGCCTGTTCTCCAGATAGCGCTCAAGCGCACCGCGTAGATTGTGCTGGCCGGGAAAATTCGCG
This sequence comes from Glaciimonas sp., assembly GCA_014377145.1. Next base: position 4,626 of record JACMQE010000325.1, read on the forward strand.
CCGTCGCTAATACAGACCGTCAGTGCCTTTGAGCCTAGCGCCTGTCCCAGCTCTATGGACGCAATATTATGCGCCACCGCTTGCGCCCGCAATGTCGTACTGCCGGCATTCAGGTTGCCGTTTTTGTAGGCATGCACTTGCCCTGCCTGATCTTGGAAAGTATTCGAATTGATAGTTTTGGAACCTAACCCGTAGCCGCTGGCGATTTCGCGCAATGCCGCTGGATCGGTGGTCGTATCACCTTAGAAATGCAGCGATACGGTCGGGGTGGCACGTGTCAACTGTTGAATGAGGACACAGTCTTCGAGCTTTTCAAATACGTTGCGTGGTTCGCTCAAACCCGGAAAACCGGCAAAATGTTTACCCCCGGTTCCCACGCCCCAGCTTGGCAGGGCGACCGCAAAAGTCTGTGCCAAGGTCGTCAGTTTTCAATATCTTGCCCACGTCGCCCTAGCATCCCACCTATTGCGGCATAGCCAGCTTCAAGATTACTGTGGATGTTGGCATTGTGTTCGGCCACCAGGTCATTATCGATTATTGTGCTTACGTTGTTTCTCCTGATTATCAGCCGTGTGGCCGATAATCAGCGGCTGATTTTATTTTATTTATACGTTTTGGCAGTTTTGATGCAGCTTACCGGGTAAATGCTGCCACATTTCCCGCATCGATATTGATGATGTTGCCGGTACTCTTGGCGGCTTTTTCGCTGGCTAGAAAATATACCGCTTCTGCGAAGTTTTTCGGCATTAAAATGAATTTTAGCATGCTGCGCTGAAGATAGAATTCTTCTATATCACGTTGGAGTCAATTTTATTCGACGCGGCGTGCTCTTCTTTCCATTTACCATCCCAGATGCGAGAGCCACGGATGACGGCGTCTGAGTTAACGACGGTTGACGTGGATACCGGGTTCTGTAACTTCTAATGCAATGCAGCATGCCAAGTGAATTTCGGCGGCTTTTGCGATGCAGTTAGGCCGATGCATCCGCAGAGGCGACCAAACCATTTTTGCTGGCAAAAAAACCATGCTGCCGCCCATTTTCTGCTGCTTCATGATACGGAAGGCACAGCAGCTAACCAAAAAATATCCCATCACCAGGATTGATTGATTACGTTCCCAGATTTCCAGTATGGTGTCTTTCAGTGGCGCTGAAGAGGCATCCCTGCATTGGAGATCAATAGTCTACGCCGCCAAAAGCGCAGCGCGGTCGCGCCCAGAATCGCATCGACCTCTTGCTCACTGGTGATATTTGTACGGATGGTGGCGACGTTGCCGCGCCCGGCGACCTCGACCAGAATTTGCTGCGCCTGTTCCATTGCTCAAGCATCGATATCGGTCAGCATCACGCAAGCACCTTCTTGTAATAGCTGACGCGCCACCGCCTGCCCAATGCCGCCGCTGGTGACCAGTGCATCCATCCTGCTAAACTTTTCGGTTTGGACATCCGTTGCAGTTTGGCTTCTTCTAGTAGCCATTACTCAATATCGAAAGCTTCCTATTCTGGCAAGCCGGCATAGGTATTGACGCCATTGGCACCGCGCATAACATTGATTGATGGCATTGACATAAAATTC
>JACMQE010000326.1 GCA_014377145.1 Glaciimonas sp.
TCATTGCCGACCTATGCACTGGCTGTGATCTATGCTTAGCGCCTTGCCCGGTTGACTGCATCATCATGATCGATGTTACCCAAGACAAAACTGGTTGGCAGGCCTGGACAAAGCAACAAGCCGATGATGCGCGTCAACGGCACAATCGAAGAACAGTCCGTTTAAAGGAAGAAAAACAGGAAAAAGATGATCGTCTGGCTGCTAAGACCACAGAAAAATTAAAAGTGCTGGCGACAGCAATCACCACTAGTCCGGCGCAACAAGCCGAACAGGATCGCAAAAAGGCAATCATCCAAGCTGCCATCGAACGGGCACGGCTTAAAAAAGAGCAACAAGCTGAACAGCAAGTAGAACAAAATCAGCTTGCCACGCCACCCAAGAAAATACCATGAATGCAGAGAAACGCCGCGAAATATTTACCCGTCTACGCAATGCCATGCCGCACCCAACGACCGAATTAGCCTACACCTCGCCCTTTGAATTACTAATCGCAGTATTACTTTCAGCTCAGGCTACCGATGTCAGTGTCAACAAAGCCACGCGCAAGTTATATTCAATAGCAAACACCCCCGAAAAGATCTTCGCACTTGGTGTAGATGGCCTGGCACCCTACATCCAGACCATTGGCTTATTTCGTACAAAAGCCAAGAATACAATCGAAACCTGTCGACTTCTCATCGCACGCCACAGCGGAGAAGTTCCGCGCATACGCGAAGAATTAGAAGCACTACCCGGCGTTGGTCGAAAGACCGCGAATGTCGTGCTAAACACTGCGTTCGGTGTTGCCACTATCGCGGTCGATACGCATATATTTCGCGTCTCTAACCGGACCGGCATTGCCTCCGGTAAAGACGTAACTATCGTCGAGCATAAACTAATGAAACTCGTACCAAAAGAATTTCAACTGGATGCCCATCATTGGCTCATACTACATGGCCGCTATACGTGTATCGCACGGAAGCCGTTATGCTGGAATTGCAATATCGCAGATCTGTGCGAATACAAAACCAAAACACCTCTTTAAGAAAAAGGTATTTGATACGACATGCCGATTCCTCATACTGAACATCACTTCGGAGCCAGTGATACTGTCCGTGACGTCGTTATCGGCATGGCAGACGGCCTGACCGTGCCGTTTGCGCTGGTAGCAGGGATTAGCAGCGCGGCAGTCGCCATTAATATTATCGTTACTGCCGGCATCGCAGAAATTGCTGCCGGATCAATCGCCATGGGACTCGGAGGTTATCTGGCCGCACGTACCCAGCGCCAGTATTATTTTGCCGAGCGCCAACGAGAAGAGCAAGAAATTTTGACGGTTCCACATCTTGAACGCAAGGAAGTAATCGATATCATGGCGCGATACGGCGTCACAAAGCAAGAATGTGAACCGATGCTGGCCGGACTTGAACGTACCCCCCGGGCCTGGCGTGATTTTATGATGCGCTTCGAACTCGGGCTGGAAGAACCACATCCGGCTGCCGCTAGAAAAAGCGCAATGACCATTTCCCTCTCATATCTGGTCGGTGGTATGATCCCGTTGTCGCCCTACATATTTCTAAAAACCACCGAAAGTGCGCTTACGCTATCGACCGTAGTAACGCTGTTAGCACTATACATATTTGGCTACCTGAAAGGTACAATAACCGGCACTGGCGGACTAAAATCTGGATTACAGACGTTACTCGTTGGTGGCCTGGCCGCAGCCGCCGCTTTCAGCATTGCCAAACTCATTAGCTAAAATTTTCCTATGTTTACGCTATCCCAACACGACGTCCGTCGCTTTTTTTGTGAAACTTATCGCAAGCAGCAGGCCAATGAAGTATTGACCCCTATCGAAACCATCGCCCGCGACTGGATCATCCAGCATCCGGAATATGCTCGCGATCTTACCAATGTTAAGACTGCACTTGCCACTGATTATTCGATTGAAAACGGTCAGACCAATCCGTTCCTTCATCTCGCAATGCATTTGTCGATTGCAGAGCAAATATCAATTGATCAACCGCCGGGAATTCGTGCAGCATCGACAGTACTTATACAATGTCTACAATCCGAACATGACGCGTATCACCACATCATGGAATGTCTGGACGAGATGATCTGGAACGCACAACGCAGCGGTTTGCCACCAAATGGGGCCGATTATATTGAATGTGTAAAAAAGAAGGTTTAACTCTGCTTAGAGGGTCTTTTGTATATTAAATAGTGACAATTTCCAATAAAACCAATCAGGCGTAAAAAACCACCTGATCAAAACCAGATGGCTTCTTAATACCGCAATCCGCAATCAAGCAACCTGTGCAATATAAATGAGGATTTCGCAAAGTGTCCTAGCAACGCACTTACTAAGCCCTGCTGGCGAAGACAATACGATGTACGGCGACCAATGCACAACGTTGCAATGACGATTTACATAAGTTCTATAAATAATAAATGCTTATTTACGCAATACCAACGACGTTGGCAAGCTATACAAATAGGCAACAATGTCTTGGGCATCCTGATGCGTCAGCGCTTTGGCAATGCTTCCCATAATCGCATTAGTATGCCCATTAGGACCTGCTGCGCCACGCTGACAAGCAATCAGTGCATGTCTAATATAATCCTCAGGCTGCCCAGCCAGCTTCGGATAGGCTGGATCGATGGGAGTTTGTAAATTAGCGCCATGACATGCAGCGCAAGAATACTTTTTGACTACGGCTTCACCAGCGACGATGTTACCTTCAGAAAAAGTACTAACTGAAGCACTCGCGCAAAGAAAAAACACCATGCCAGCAAGAATTTTTTCATATTGTAGATTCTTTATTTTTGCTGAGATTAGTAAGCCGCAAGATCAGCCATGTCCTGATCCTATAAAGAAGCTGCTACTCCACGCATCGTTAGATGCTGGCGCTCACCTTTTTTATAGGCAACCAATGCATTTTCGATATACCTTGCAGATTGCCTTCCCAGCACAGGCACCTTTGGTTTTCGGAGCGCTTGTCCTTATAAAAGTAAATATAAGGACACCGTGAGAGAGCGTATCCGCAACGCATTTAGATCAACCTGCGTTAGAAGAATGTGTCGCTATCCAAAACCAAAAATAGTTGATTTTAAATCAATATTAATCCCTAGTCCACCATGCCCCGGATCGCGCTATTCAATCTCCTTGTAGCTTGCTTTCAACAACCGCCGTGTTAGTCGCAAGTGTTGGTTCTGATTTTTGGTCAATGATATCTGGAGAATTCCCCAACGCACAGACATCAACATCGGTCAACGTAATATCCCCCTCCAATTTCTTTATCATGATTTGCCATACTCGGTGTAGACATAGAAGCAGACTCAGGAAACAGAAAAGACCATGGCAAAGCTCCAAAGTGCCGTAATACCGCCCTAAACACCAGCCTGCGTATCCGCACCGGCACCTCGCGCGCGCAACGCCAGCGCAAGTGCGCAACCAAATGAAACACCAACGTTCAGCAGCCCGATGCTGACAATACCTGCCGCAGCCAACCAAAAATAAGGAGGCCACCACAACACAGCCCAACCCAAGCTGCTATTAGCAGCGGTCACACTACCGGTGGACAGCGCCACATGGCGCACATCCAGCTGTAAACTAAAAAACTGCAAAATAACCAGTGTCATCCCCAGCAACAGAACCAAGCGAAATACTTCCAACAATCTGTGCGATATGGCGCTCCAGCCAAGCCGCCCAGCGCTCGGCTCTCGATGCACCTAAACGGCGCTGATGCGTTAATGCTTCACGAAGACGGCGTAGCGCAAACTAATTGTCGGCAAAGCCCGACGCCAGGCTGGACAGCCATAACAAAATCCTGGTCAGTTTCCAAATGCGCTCGACCGTCTGCGTGTCCAGTTCCAACAACCACTCGGCATCCTGAGAATGTGGAAACATCTCCGTAAACAGGGCCGAAAGATCAGTTTCCGCAGGTGGATTCGGCAACACATATTTAATAATATAGTCAGAAGGCTCAATAAAAGAAGCAGGCTCATTCGGCAATCCGGTGGCGCAAAAAAGTTCTGGCCCTGCCACTTCTCGCAAGGTTTTTTGCAAAGTGATTTGCACAACCCGCCGGGCATCACGATGCATATACAGTCAGTCCAATATGAACACTACACGCTGCTATTTTACACGCCGCCATGTTCCCTCCTTTAATAAAGATACCATTGGCTTGTAACGTATCCATTCAGTAATATCGATGATCCAATTAGCACGTTCTTGCCAGGATACAAAAGGATTAGCGCGCCACATCAAAGCTTCCATTTCGGTCGTATATTGCACGTGGTGCTTGTTCTGATAACGCTCACCTTGACGAAATCGCCACCACATGACACACAAACGAAGAATAAATATTTTCATTCTTTCATTATTGTTAACCAAATAAATGTTGCAAATATAAAGTGAAAATGTGCGCATATGAGTTTTTCTAGATGGCTATTTTTACGAATTGTAATTTCTCATGGCAATTTATCTTATCGCTGATAATAGCTTTTTAGTAGATTATTAGTATTTGTCCTCACCACTCTCATCACACCTGTCCTTTATACGACATTTTGTTTTTCCAGATAAACCAATAGCTTGTACGATCAAAGACACGTTTTGAAAGTTCCAGTAAATGATGTCGCCAACTCGACCTAAAACTGGCTTTCAACGTAGCACTAGTACTGCAAAGACCATTACTGATCGAATGGAATTTTTTGTCTGGCAAACACGTGAAATCGTGAAGGCAAAAAATCGCTCCACCAAATTACGATTTTGGTACTGACACTGATCTAATTCTCTCCGTTCATTCCACCTTCCGGTTCACGTTTGGCGGAATAATCACCTTAATACTTTACCGGCAATACATTCTAGGAGCACATTCGTGTGACAAGCTTTATTCGCCAATACTGCTTGCAGCTCAATGTCTTTTAATAACGTTTCTGTCGGGGTTGAATTGTGCCCTTGCCAGCCAGTCAGCACAAACGTTGCTAACTACTCTATTCCTTTAACGCAGGCATGGATTGCAGTGCCGAATCCAATGCGAAAACAGCCAAGCGCTTCCTTTTTTTAGCAGCACCGGCGGCGTGCTGTCTATTAAGACTTCCTCAATATCCACATCTTCACGCAACACCACAAAAATAGCTTGCCACACATTTTTGTTCGACCACCTTAAAAATCGTACATAAATCCTGTTCCATTTATTAAATTTATCTGCTAAATCACGCCATGGGCTATCCATATAACACGTACTTATTATCGATACCGCTACACCCTCTATCTCACGGTTCCACCAAACGCTAATGAGACTAATCGCCTATATTAAACGTCTATTAACATTCGTTGCAACATGCAGAGGTAAGAGGCTCGCTCAAATATTTAGGCCCGCTCAACCAGCTAATGTGAATTAGTTCCTAGCCGCAATAGCATGTTGTCTTCGTCAACACGCCTTGCTGAGAGAATTTTGCGTGAGTCCTATTAGATAAAAATTATTCCTAGAATAATATTGCTTAAAAGATATTTTTATTAGTTTCAGTGTGTCCCTTGGGACGAACAGATTGAAAAATATCAAGCTACCGCTATTTATGCTAGTTCTTCTGCACTGTATTTGTAAGTAGACACAACCTAATCTGTAGTTCTGCCGATTTTTTCATTAGAATGCGCAAAGGTAGATATTTTCTACTTTTAAATGTTACTTGATTTTATTATTAATAATAAAATCAATAATCTATATCGTACTCTAACATTGCATGGCAACTAAAAAAAATCCGCTTCCCGAATATAGTGAATCATCCATTCGCGTCCTTAAAGGCCTGGAGCCAGTCAAGCAACGACCTGGGATGTACACGCGTACTGAAAACCCACTGCATATCATTCAAGAAGTAATCGATAACGCATCGGATGAGGCGCTTGGCGGCTATTGTAAAAATATTCTGGTGACCTTAAATGGTGATGGTAGTATTAGCGTCGAAGACGACGGGCGCGGCATTCCGGTCGGCCTCCATCCAGAAGAAAAAATCCCAACTGTCGAAATCGTCTTCACACGCCTGCATGCGGGCGGCAAATTCGACAAAGGTAGTGGGGGGGCCTATGCCTTCTCAGGTGGCCTTCACGGTGTGGGCGTATCCGTCACCAATGCCCTTGCTAGAAGACTGGAAATCACGGTATGGCGCGAAGGTGGCGTGCATCAACTAGCGTTTTCCGGTGGCGATGTCATCGAACAACTTAAAACCCGGTCGCAAACCCGCGATGATAAGAAGTCCGGAACGCGAGTCACTACATGGCCAGATCCAAAATATTTCGATTCACCGTCCATTTCACAGCCAGAATTACAACGTTTGCTGCGCTCTAAAGCAGTCCTGCTGCCAGGTGTCAAAGTTACCCTCCTCAACGCAAAAACTAACGATAGTCAAACCTGGCAGTACAATCAGGGCTTGCGCGGTTATCTGATGGAATCGTTGGCACAATCGTCCATTTCTGAACCACTGATCCCTTTGTTCGAAGGTGAGCAATACGCCACAGGCGAAACCGATGGCTTTGCCGAGGGCGAGGGCGCCGCGTGGGTCGTAGCGTGGACGGAAGACGGCATTATCGTACGCGAATCGTATGTCAATCTGATCCCGACCTCCGCTGGTGGCACCCACGAATCAGGTTTGCGTGAAGGATTATTCGGCGCAGTCAAAAATTTTGTTGACATGCATTCGCTGCTACCGAAAGGCGTCAAGCTGCTGCCAGAAGACGTGTTTGCACGCGTCTCGTTTGTATTGTCTGCCAAGGTACTGGACCCTCAATTTCAAGGACAGATCAAAGAACGTCTTAACTCAAGGGATGCGGTACGACTTATCTCGACATATACCAAACCGGCGCTTGAAGTATGGTTGAACCATCACGTCGAATACGGCAAAAAACTAGCCGAGCTGGTCATCAAGCAAGCTCAGAATCGGCTACGTTCAAAACAGAAAATTGAAAAGAAAAAGACCTCAGGTATTGCTGTATTGCCCGGCAAACTTACCGACTGCGAATCCAGCGATATCAATCGTAATGAACTATTTCTGGTCGAGGGTGATTCTGCTGGTGGTTCCGCTAAGATGGGACGCGACAAAGAATTTCAAGCTATCTTGCCTTTGCGTGGCAAGGTTTTGAATTCATGGGAAACCGAACGCGACCGCCTGTTTGCCAACAATGAAATCCACGATATGGCTGTCGCCATCGGGATTGATCCACACAGTAAAAATGACAATATCGATTTTAGTACATTGCGCTATGGAAAAATCTGCATATTATCCGATGCAGACGTCGATGGTTCACATATTCAAGTATTACTACTGACGTTATTCTTCCGTCACTTCCCACAATTGATCGACCGCGGCCATATCTGCGTGGCACGACCACCATTGTTCCGTGTCGATGCTCCTGCACGGGGCAAAAAGCCAGCGCATAAAATTTATGCATTAGACAATGGTGAACTAACCGCGATTGAAGACAAACTGCGTAAAGACGGCATCAAAGATGGCAGCTGGACTATTTCACGCTTTAAAGGTTTGGGTGAAATGAACGCTGGACAATTATGGGAAACCACAATGAACCCCGACACCCGTCGTTTATTACCAATAACGCTGGGTGCCTTCGATCTAGAAACCTCAGAAAATCGCTTCAACATGTTGATGGGCAAAGGCGAAGCATCTGCTCGTCGTGCATGGATTGAAAAACATGGTAACGAAGCCGAGGTTGATATCTGATGAAATCATTGGCACGCATGCATAGGCTAAGCTTTGCCCTGATAGTGCTACCAGGTTTAGTGAAGGTCAACGCGCGTGCTGATGTTTACGGCTATACCGAGGAAAAGGGTGCATGGCATTTTGCGACTGAAAAACTGACGTCGCGATATCAGCTATTTATGCGTGGTAATGCAACATTTGACTCACCGAATTTTTTGCTGCAAGTAAATCGCTTCCCAGTAGCTCTCGATCCAAATTTTTTCAAGACACTGCTTTATCGTTATTTATCACAACATCCTGGCTTGAAGAAATATGAAGTGTTTGTTAATCAGGCAGCTAAGGAATTTGCGCTCGAACCAGCCTTACTAAAGGCCGTCATGGCAGCAGAATCGGGCTTTAATCCAGCGGCAGTATTGCCCAAAGGCGCGACCGGGTTAATGCAAATTATCCTCGACACCGCTGAGCGCTACGGTATTACCGGCGATCAAAAGAAAACCTTACAGGAAAAATTGACTGATCCGCGCATCAACATTCGGCTAGGTGCCCAATATCTGCGTGACCTCCTACGAATGTTTACGCTTAAACAAGATTTAGTCATTGCCTCTTACAATGCCGGCGAAGACGCGATAAGAAAATACACAAACCAAATTCTCCCCTTCCCCGAAACGCGTAATTACGTTCAGGTCGTCACCCAGTTCTATCAAATATATAAGCCGGTAATAAGTAAAATAGGCCATTCAGGCCAGCTGGAGACCACCAACGATAACCTGAACAGCACGCCCATTGATACGAACAGCAACGACCCGCCACGCATTCATTTAGTCATTCCTAAACTTCACACCGCACCTGACACAATACAATCCATCGTCGAATCAACCATACGAATAACCCCCAGAGCCTTCATGAATGAGCAAAACGATCTGTTTGACCTACCGCCACCTGATGATGAACCTAGTGAATCACTGACCCTTACTACCTTCGCAGAACGCGCTTATCTGGATTACGCCATTTCGGTAGTCAAAGGCCGTGCGTTGCCAGATGTTTCTGATGGACAGAAACCGGTACAGCGCCGCATTTTGTATACGATGAACGAGCTGGGTCTAAATACTAACGCCAAACCCCGCAAGTCCGCAGCCGTAGTAGGTGACGTTCTGGGTAAATTACATCCCCATGGCGACCAGTCTGTATATGATGCATTAGTGCGAATGGCCCAGGACTTCTCGCTGCGTTATCCGCTGATCGACGGTCAGGGTAACTTCGGTTCACGCGATGGCGATGGTGCAGCGGCGATGCGGTATACCGAGGCGCGCTTAACACCGATTTCCAAATTACTGCTGGATGAAATCGACATGGGAACGGTCGATTTTCAACCGAATTACGATGGTTCTACTGTAGAACCAAAACTATTACCGGGACGATTGCCGTTTGTCTTGTTAAACGGCGCATCCGGTATCGCAGTGGGTCTGGCGACCGAAATCCCATCGCATAATTTAACCGAGGTAGCCAAAGCGACGGTAGCGTCGATCCGTAACCCGAATCTAACGCATGCGGAATTGATGAAAATGATTCCCGGTCCGGACTTTCCGGGGGGAGGGCAAATAATCAGTTCTGCCGTAGCCATTTCCGACATGTACGAAATTGGTCGCGGCAGCTTGAAAGTCCGCGCTTGCTGGAAAATCGAAGAATTGGCCCGCGGTCAGTGGCAAGCAGTAGTCATCGAATTACCGCCCAATACCTCCTCGCAAAAGGTGTTGGAAGAAATTGAAGAGATTACCAACCCAAAAATCAAACTCGGCAAAAAGTCGCTAACGCCGGATCAACTAGGCTTGAAACAGACTATTTTGTCGGTACTCGACGCAGTACGTGACGAATCTGGTCGCGATGCACCAGTGCGTTTGGTGTTCGAACCAAAATCAAAAAATCTCGATCAAACTGAATTCACCAACATGCTGCTGGCGCATACCTCACTTGAGAGTAGTGCCTCGATTAATCTGGTGATGATTGGCGGGGATGGACGTCCCCGCCAAAAAGGTCTTGGTATGATTCTGCGCGAGTGGATTAGCTTCCGCTTCGCTACCATCACGCGCCGTTCGCAATTCAAACTACAAAAGGTAAAAGACCGTATCCATATACTAGAAGGACGCGAAGCGATCCTATTTAATATCGACAAAGTTATCAAAATCATTCGTGAATCGGACGAGCCTAAGCTGGCGTTAATGGAAGCCTTCAAACTGTCGGACCGGCAAGTAGAAGATATTCTCGAAATCCATCTACGCCAATTAGCAAGGTTTGAAACCATCAAGATTCAACAAGAACTTGCGACATTGCGTGACGAAAAGAAAGATTTGCAAGATCTTCTTGAAAATTCCTCTTCAATGAAACAGCTCGTCATTAAAGAAATCGAAGCCGATCAAAAGCAGTTTGGCGATGCACGACGCACATTAATTCAAGCAGCAGAAAAAGCCTTATTAGAAACCAAAGTAATTGACGAAGCAGTCAATGTGATCGTATCGCAAAAAGGCTGGGTTCGTACACGTAGCGGACACGATCAGGGTGCCGCACAGTTAACCTTTAAAGCTGGCGACGCGCTGTATGGCGCATTTGAATGCCGCACTGTAGATAACTTGCTGGTATTCGGCTCGAATGGCCGGATTTATTCCGTGCCCATAGCCGCGCTCCCCAATGCCCGTGGTGATGGAATTCCAATTACGACGCTGATCGACCTTGCCAACGGCAGCAGCATCTTGCATTATTTCGCCGGTGCCGAAAATATCGCGCTGTTGTTAGCATCGTCCGGCGGTTACGGCTTTATCGCCAAGGTTGGCGATATGCTGAGTCGAGTTAAGGCGGGCAAGGCCTACATCACTCTGGACGATGGCGACGAATCGTTGCTGCCCCGCGCTATCGGGTCAAGTGTCAGCGCGATTGCGTGCTTATCCGAAAAAGGACGATTGCTGGTCTTTGGCCTGGATGAATGCAAAACGTTAAATAAAGGCGGTCGTGGTGTGATTCTGATGGAATTAGAAAGTACTGAAAAACTGCTTTCGGCACAGCCAATCACTCAGCGTGGCGTGTTGGTCTATGGCACCAGTCGAGGTGGCAAGACACAAGATGTCTCACTTTCCGCCAATAGCTTAATCCGGCATATTGGCAAACGAGCACGTAAAGGGAAATTACTTGAATCGAAGCTGAAACCGTTAACCTTGACATCTCAGATTTAATTTAGAAAGACAACCTGCTCGTGACCGCAATCTGCCATCAAAAACACTTTAAAGGAGAATACTTTGTGGCATAAAATTTATCTGGTGTTTTGATCGCCTTACTATTGCTAACGCTCGCAGGCTGTGCAACCTGGAAACGCCCTTACAAAGGTGAAAGTGATTTTTATCGCGACAAATTGTCTTGCGAAAGACAAGCTGTACAAATCTATCTGACAGTGATTGTTAACCAACTCAATCCAGGCTATCAAAGTCCAGCCAACACCGTTTGCCGGAAAATAGTGGAGGGCAACGATATTCGGACTATCTGCGACGCTATGCGTGACGTATTTATGCCGCCTTCCTATTCGCAAAATGACGTGAATGCATCGTAGCGCGACGCGGCGGTAAATTCCTGTCTGAAGGCAGGTGGATGGCGATTGGAATCTTGATCATCATATAAAAGAAGGCATTGAAGCCCCCTCTTTATCTTGCGTTGCGTTGTTTTCGAGTTTAATCAGATTGAGATTAATATCGATATTATCTAGCTAAATAGTCGGTGCTGATTAAAGCTTAGCGGCAATTAATCTACCCAAAATTTCAACCCCTTCGCGAATCTTCTCTGGCTGCACTGTAACAAAGCTCAAACGTAATGTATTTGGTTTTGGGGTATTCGCAAAAAATGGTGCTCCTGGAACAAATGCAACGTGCTGTTTAATCGCTTCGTCCAGCAATTTTTTACTATCCATATGCTTTGGCAAAGTCACCCAGATGAACATACCGCCCTCTGGCTTAGTCCAGGTGACGCTGCCTGGGAAATGGGTTTTTAATGCCTCCAGCATAGCGTCGTATTGATCCGAATACAGTTTTCGGATAGTCGGGATATGCGTATCCAGAAAGCCGTCTTTAACCGCTTCGTACACCACCATTTGGGTCAATTGGGCGGTATGTAGATCAGTCGCCTGCTTTGCCTGTTCCATCTTATCGATCAGCGCGCGCGGTGCGACCACGTAGCCAAGGCGGATGCCAGGTGTCAATAATTTGGAGAAAGAACCCATATAGATGACGCCAGCAGGATTCATATTCAACATTTTTGGCGAAGGCACAATACGATAACTGAGCGCACCATACGGGTCATCTTCAATCAACGGGATGTGCATTTGTTCACAAATTTCTACTAAAGCCTGACGACGTTCCAGCGACAAGGTGGAGCCTGTTGGATTTTGAAAGGTTGGAAGGGAATAGAGCAGCCTTGCCCCCGCACCGAGCGTAGCAACTGTACCTGGAATTAATCCGCCGTCGTCGGTCGGTAGCGAAACGAAATCGGGCCCATACAAAGAGAAAGCCTGCAATGCACCCAGATAGCTTGGCGTTTCGACCAAGACTTTGCTGCCCTCATCAATCAACACTTTTCCCAGCAAATCTAGCCCTTGCTGCGACCCGGACACCATCAATACCTGATCCATTGAAATCGTTGAACCATTCACCGACAATGAATTGGCGACCCACTCGCGCAATGGCCCATAGCCTTCTGTCGGCCCATATTGCAACGCAATCTTTCCCTGCTGAGTCAATACTTTATCGAAAGCCGCCTTCATATGTTCTACTGGAAAAGTGGCCGGAGAAGGCAAACCACCAGCAAAAGAGATCACTTCAGGCCGCATGGTTACTTTGAGAATTTCACGAATGGCGGACCCTTGCAATTTTTGTGCGCGTTGTGAAAAATGCCATTTAAGCTGGTTGGGGTTCTCAATTTTCATTGCTACTCTCTTTTATCTGGAACGGATAATTGCGGCGTTGACCACAAGAATTGGCTTTCGCCTCAATCACAAAAACTAACCAAACTTAATCAACCTCAGCGATTAATTCGATCTCAACACAAGCGCCTAGCGGAATTTGGGCAACCCCAAATGCAGAACGGGCATGCTTACCTTGCTCGCCGAATACTTCAACGATCAGTTCAGACGCGCCGTTAGTGACCAGATGCTGCTCTGTAAAATCGCCAGTTGAATTAACCAGACTCATCACTTTGACGATCCGCTTCACCCGGGTTAAGTCTCCACCGCAAGCGATTTCCAGTGTGGCGATCATATCAATCACGATTCCGCGTGCAGCTTCCTTGCCTTCTTCAGTACTGACATTTTTGCCCAATTGACCGAACCAGACCTTGCCATCTTTTTTGGCTAAATGGCCGGACAGAAAAACATTATTCCCGCTTTGGACATACATGACATAGGCTGCGGCCGGTGTGAAGACTGCTGGCAACGTGATATTCAGGGCTTTCAATTTTTCGTAAACAGACATCTACTACTCCAGTAAGGACAGATAACAATACAACTGCCATCGGGCTTCCGACGGCGAAGCGGCAATTATCTCAAATCTACTCCGCGGCTTTGCGGGAAAATACATGTGTGGCGTTAATAATACCTAAAATACCGTTACTAACATTGTTAGATACCTGGTTCCCAACATACTGTTGATTACCGCCAGCGCCGCGTCCATTAATCTAAAGGCATTGGCCACATTAAAGCCAAATAGAAATAGCGGTATATACCGTCAGCAACACCATTACTATACAAAATACGCGCTGCCAGAAGATTTGCCCAAGGTAACGTCGCAATACTGAGCCTGCTCCCACCCACAAGCTGATGCACGGCAAATTGACCGCGCTGAAAACAAGGCAATACAAAGCCAATGATAGCCAGAATGGTTGCACCGCTGGCAGGAAGGCTGAAGCACTGGTGACCGCCATCACCCAGGCCTTTGGATTAGCAAACTGAAATAATGCTGCACCAATAAATGACATTGGCCGGGCGTTGTCGTCAATACCTGTATTAAATGACATATTGCGCAGTTTCCACGCCAAATAAAACAAATAACCGGAGCCTAATATTTTCAGTATTACCTGTATCGATGGTAGCATCAACAACAAACTGTTCATCCCTAAGGCACAGATCAGCAACAGCACGCCAAAACCAAAAGTAATCCCCAACATATGCGGAATCGAGCGCATAAAGCCGAACATGATCCCGGACGACGTCAGCATGATATTATTAGGCCCCGGCGTGATAGATGATACGAACGCAAATAGGGCAAGCGGCAAAAATGACTCAACAATCAGTGCGTTCACAATACGTCACCGGGTGTCAGATAGAATGGTTGCCGTAAACCATTAATTACGCACCACAATATAAAAGTTAGCAGGCTACGATTATTGACACAGGCAATCTCGATCTGACATCCGGCAGCATCCGCCTCGATCACCACCAATTGGTCAGGATTTAGCATAAGGCGTTGACATGATGGCAACAAATGATCGTTGCTATCGCCCTCGCTGGTCACCCACGCTCGCCCTGCTAGCACCCGCAAAGTGCAGGGACGGTGGGCAATCCTGGCTAGTATCCCGCCCACATTAAAAGTGTACGCATCTTTCATAAACAATTTTTTCATCGCATTCAACCTGAAAAATAATAACTAGTGCATCGGCACTTTTCCGCTTAGTGTGCTTATTTCTAAGCCTATTCCTAAACCCCATGGGAACTTTTTCTTGTACCTGCTTTCCTTTGCTGAGAAGGTTGTCAACGTTAATCCGATAGGTGTATCCTAACCGACAAGCACAATACAGTATTAATGCACTTTATAAAATAATTCCTTATATTGCACCAGTAATATGACCAATACACTTACTTCTGATAAGGCCGCCGTGCTAGGCACACTGAGCACGCCACAGCTACTTTCACGCGACGCTGATACTTCATTAGTTGAGCAAATTGTCCGTTCGATCGAAACCCGTATTAACAACAAACTGTTGCGTACAGGTGCGCGAATGCTCTCGATACGGCAAAATGCAGATCTCAACAGCGTGTCGCGCTTTACCGTATTAGAAGCCTATGACCGGCTGGTAGCCAAAGGTTTTCTGCCATCGCAGCGCAGATCGGGCTTTTGTGTGCGCGAGCGCTCGCCATTGATCAACGTCCACCAGAATGCCCAATCAGATCAATGGCAAACGCCTTTAATCGATGTGGTCTGGCTGGTGCGCAGTATGTTTCGTCAGATGCCAACACGAAAAAAACCGGGAAGCGGCACCTTGCCATTCGAATGGCTCGATGGTGATCTGATTGCGAACGCTTTACGGGCCACCAGTCGTCAAAATTCCAGTCAATTACTCGGCTACGGTGATCCGCAAGGTTTTTTGCCGCTACGGCAGCCTTTACAACTTAAACTGTCAGAGCTTGAAATTGCCGTCACACCAGGGCAAATCGTAACCACTACCGGCGTCATCCAAGGGCTAGACATCATAGCGCGTCATTTTACGCAACCGGGCGACGTGATTTTTGTGGATGATTCTTCGTGGCTTCTAATGTTTGGATCGTTTGCCGCACTCGGGGCCAAAGTGATTGGTATTTCCCGTTTGGCAGATGGTCCTGATGTCGCCAGACTGGCAGAGTTAGCGGCGATCCATACGCCAAAACTTTATGTGCTAGTGTCGGTTCTGCACAATCCAACCTCGACTTCGATGTCAGCGGCGAAAGCACTTCAGATACTAAGAATTGCCGAAGAACATGATTGTACGTTATTCGAGGATGGTATTTATTGCGATATGCATCCCGGCTCTGCATTGCAACCGGCGAAGCGTTTGGCAACGCTGGACCAACTCAATCGAATCGCTTATCTGGGAGGTTTTTCGAAAATACTTTCGGCCAATCTGCGATTAGGATTTATTGCCACTTCCCTTGAAATGGCCCAGCATTTAACCGATCGCCAGATGCTGATGACATTGACTACTTCTAAAATTGGCGAACGCGTGGTCTACAAAATTTTGTCTGAAAGGCATTATAGGAAGCATACAGACCGCCTGCGTACCAAACTTGATGCCGCACATGATAAGACCATGCGGCAACTCCAACTACTTGGCATGAATCTGGATCTCGTGGCACCAGCCGGCATGTTTGTATGGGTTGACAAAAGTCAAGATACCAATGTGCTTGCGGAAAAAGCAGTGTCACAAGGCTTTATGTTAGCACCGGAAAGCCTATTTTCACCCACTCAACTAAATCCTCCCGCATGCGTATTAACGTCGCCGCGATGTCAGATCTTGGAATCTAGCGTTTTCTCACGCAGGAATATAGTCGATAAGTGTGCTAATTAGACCTTGAAATAGGCAATTTATACCCCACTTCCAGAAAATTAAGTTCCCTTCGGGTGTCTAGACGCAGCTAAACTTTGCTAGCCTATAAAGGTAGCTTAAATTCTCCTTCATTTATATTAATTAGAGGTAACAAACGA
>JACMQE010000327.1 GCA_014377145.1 Glaciimonas sp.
GATACCACGGCCGGCAATCGTTGAGCTTCGACCGCACTAAATGTGAGGTCACAGCCTGAGGATGCAGTTGGCGCTATTGCTGAGTTTGTTTTTTTGGATGTCTCATCCTCATCATCATCGTATTTAATCGAATCGCTGCGACCGGTACTCTTTTTTGGAGGATCCTCGTCATTCCCGTCTAAATATCCCTTGCCATCGCCCCCGAATGCTTGCTTGCCTAAGTTATTAGTGCTAGTGCCTCCTATCGTGTTCTTGGCGTTGTTGCTATCGTATTTTGGTACGTCGCTGAGGGTGCTATTGCGCCGCTGCTCTTCTAGTTTGGCCTGGGTGTAGGCATTGTTACTGCTTACACGGTCGTTGTACAAGACGATGTTGGCTGCTAATTGGGCCTGCCTGCGCCGCTCTTCTTCCGCCCGACGCTCTCGTTCGGCTTCTAGCCGCTGGCGTTCCTCTTCCTCGCGTTGCTGCTGGGCCGCATATAGCCGCGCATTCTCATCGGCTTGACGCTGCGCTCGCTCATTGGCATTGCGTTGTGCGTCAGCTTGCGATTTATTCTGAGCTTCTTGCTGGTCCTTTTGGTAGTTAGATGTTACGCTGCCGCATTCTGATATTTTGGAATTGACACTTGACTCAACGTTTCGAATGTCTTGATCAAGCTCACGCCTTTTATTTGCAATTTGTTCAGCAGTAGCTCCCTTTTCATACCTGTCTTTTTTTGCGGCAATGTGCTGGGCGAATGATATTTTATAGTATTGTTCTACCTCCGTCTTGCTGCGATCGCAATCGCTGCAAAACTTCCCGTTCATGTACTCCTGCAATATCACTCCATTATCATGCTTCTTCTGCGCTAGTTCCGACCGTAACTTTTGCAGTTCGGCATTACACTTATTTGATTTTTGTTGATATTCATCTCTATTAGGTCCTTGGGCCTGTGCGATGAAGCTCAGCAAAAAGCAAATAGAAAAAAACAAACTCCTATACATCTGTTTCATAGTCCTTACCGTAATGCCAACTCCGTGGCCTGGGTTTTCATATCCGAAATGTCCCCCTTCAGTCGTTCATTCTGCTTCTTGTATTTCACCGATTTGTCTTCCTTGGCGGACGCTGATACCTTGCTGAAAATGCTCAGCGCTCCCCCTATCAATACGCCGGCATCGCTGTTGGTAATAGCGCTGTCATTCATTAGCTTATCGCCACTAGCTGAGAGGTTTTGCATATCCCCGGAGCTTTGAATAAGCCGTTCGATCTCCTCGTTGTTATGTTTATAAATTTTCTCTAGGTTATCTGCTATTTCGTTGCAAATAATGCTGGCGCGTGCACAGGCTTTTTTCTGGGCTTGCTTCGCCACTTCATCACGGGCATCTACTCGGCTGATGGCCAGGTAAGATTGATAAGCTTTATTGTTGGCTGAGGTGTTTAAGTAGTCGTCATAGTCGCTGTAACGCTTACGCTTGAAAGGCGAAGTATAGGGTTTTAAGTTGTCCACGTCGTCGTAGATTTCGGCTATGCTGAGCAGACACGTTACCGATTTGCCGGTGCCCTCTAATTGAGGGTTTTCTGTTATTACCCTGAACGCTTTGGTCGCCAATCCATAATCGTTTGAAGAACTGAAAAACGCTCCGAGTTCGTAGTATGCATTGGTTTCTCCCCGGTCGCAGGCCGCAAAAAGCCGCTTAAAACCACTAATCTTTTTGGCAGGTAACGGAGCGCTGGTAAAATTTAAACCAAAGTCATCGTCGTAGTAGTCAATCTGGGCCGAGGGTAGAGTACGCCTCAAGCTCAGTAGTGAACTGCCCTTGACCGGCGAGTCTTTTAGGTTGAGATTTTCTAATGAGGTCAATTCGCCCACCGAAGCTGGCATCTGCGTAAGTTTGTTATTGCTCAGGTCAAGAACTTTCAGGCGGGACAGGGTAAACAGCTCATCCGGCAAGCTGGTTAGGCCGCAGTGGCTCAGGTATAAGTTCTCGAGTCTTCTCAGTTTTGCAATTTCGGAAGGAATGCTTTGGACGTTGGCTCCCGAAAGGTCCAGGGTGGGTAGCCGCTGACAGCTGAGCACTACCGTCGGAAACTTGTCGATTTTACTATTGGGTGTCGAGTTGTTCAGTCGCAATTCGGTGAGCACCTTCAAGCGTCCGAAATCGACCGGAAAGCTGGCAAACGTACTGGGCAGGACCAGTATCTTAAGCTTTGTGAGCTTGGAAATGGAATCAGGCAGGGAAGCGAGTTGCGTCTGGTTGAAGTCAACTTCTTCGAGGGCAGGCATCGTATAAAATTGAGGAGTAATTCTTTTTAGCGGATTGCTGTTCAGCTTCAGGCTCTTTAGGGACCGGAAGCCATCGGTTTCCTTATCGAGCGCTTTGATATTGTTGCCACCCAAGTTCAGTTCGGTCAGCGAGGGCAAGTTCCTGAGCTCGGCTGGAAAAGAGGCAAATCGATTATTCTGAAAGTCAATGGATTGCAGGTATGACTGGCTGAGATTAATCTTTTTGTCGTAAGAAATCCCGCTTATCTGGTTGGTTCCCAGCTTTAACTCCTGTAGGTTGGCCAAGCCGAAGAGTGACGAGCTAAGTTTGGTTAGCCGATTGCTTTTTGCAGAGATAAAGACGATGTTGGATTTTTTGAGCTTATCCAGCTGATCGCCCTCAAAAGCCAGGCTCTGCAGGCCGGTTTCGTCCAGCCAGACGTACTGCAGATTGGGAAGGTCGAGTAGCTCCAACGGAAACTTTCGCAAGTTGTTCTTGCTCAGATTGATGGCAATTAGATTCTTAAACCCTTTTACTTCGGACGGAAGGGCCCTTAGATTCGTTTCTCTCAGGTCCAGGTACTCCACACTCATCGCTTCGGCCGACGCTTTTGTTAAGGAGGTGTAGGCTTCCTTTTTCAGCACCTCGCCTACCTCGTAAACCACCAAGGTTTGGGCCGGCAACGGGCTTGCGGTCTTTGCTGGGATAACGGGTTCTATTTCGGAAGCTTCCAGCCTTTTCGGACTGTGATTGGCTACTTTCTGGGGTTTTTCGCGTGGCTCCTTTTTCTCTTTAGTCTCCTTTGGTGGTGTTGCTTTTGCGGCCGTAATTACGGCCGGTACTTCATCTTTATCGTCTTCCTCTCCCTTTTTTGTTGACTTCTTGCTGACGGCGTAAGTTTCTTCGTAGCCGTTCGCATACTGGACTTTGATCACCTTATCGAGCGGGACTGATTCCGGCTTGGAGTTGGCTGCGTTGGATTGAGTATAGTAGATGTTGATCTCGTCAACTTCCTGAATTCTGGCCTTTATCTCTTTGCCGTTATCCAACTTTATCACATCCATACTGAGTTCGATGCTAGCCTTTCTGGTCGCATCCCCTTGGGCCCGGTTGGCAACAAGTTGCTTGACGGCCGCAGGCGCATTGTAAGCTTCTTCGTACCCGTTGCTATACCTGATACCAATTAGCCGGTCGGTCGGCACTTTGTCCACCGTTTTGGAGTCAATTAAGCGGTATGTAACGCTGGTTTCATCAACCTCCAGCACCAATGCTTTCAACTCATTACCGTAAACCGTGTAAATGATGTCATAAGCCGGTGCTTTGGCTACTTCATTGGTGGGCAAATGTTCAAATAATTCAATAAATCCGTTGGAATACTTTATTTTATATATTTCATTAATGCCGATAGCCCTGCGCACACTGCTTTTGGTGGTAGGTATGTTAAAGTATAGAACGTTTTCGTCATTAACTTCTTCGACCGAGCTTAGTATGGAGTCGCCCTTAATTTTATATATGACGTCTTGAGCCCGCATCTGTTGAATGCTGAAAACGGTACAGGCCGCCACCAAAAAGCCTATCCTCTTAGCATCTGCGGAGAAAGCGAGTATAAATTTGTTCATATGAAGAAGAGCAGCAATACGTCGTCTATCGGGATAGATGGCAATGCATTGTGAAACCTGGTTGCAATGGTGAAAGAATCTTGATCTGAGTCTGTTGACTAATAGCATCATTCAAAGTCAGTTACTCAGTTTGAAGTCTAAGTGTACAAAACAAGATTCTAAGATAAACTATGTCATGTATTTATAGTTGCTAATGTACAGAAAATTGGTAGAAAAATCATACGTAACCAGTTTGATGGTTCTGCGTGCTATTTGAGCCGCTTCTTATTGGCGCTTGAGGCCCCTTACTGCTTCCTGGATACAGTTTTTTGGGCTCTCTCTCGCAACTTGTCTCCGCCTTTCACTAGCTTCGCCGGCTAGTTCTACCCCAGATTCATGAAGAAACACCACGAAGTGGTCGCCGCTATTATTCAGCGCGGCCAGGAAATCCTCTGCCTGCAGCGGGGGGGAAGTAAGTACGACTACATCGCCTATAAGTGGGAATTTCCGGGTGGCAAGGTAGAGGAGGGGGAAACGCAGGAACAGGCCTTGGTGCGCGAGATTAAAGAGGAGCTTGCGCTTGATATACGGGTTGATTCTGCCTTGCTCACGGTGGAGCACGAGTACCCCGATTTCATCATCACCATGCACGGGCTGCGCTGCACCGCGCTAAGCGATAAATTGGTGCTGCACGAGCACACCGATTTTAAATGGCTTAGGGCCAAGGAATTGCTTTCTCTGGATTGGGCCGCGGCGGATGTGCCCTTGGTCAACAAGCTCCGCGCATGAATGTCGAGCTACTAGCCGCTGGTTTGCACCGGGGATTTTTAGATGCAACTACCCCATCCGAGGACCGTTTCGTGCCCCAGCTCGTGCGCAACGACAAGGCGCTGGGCAAGACGGTGCTCAGCGTGGTGCACCGGCAGCTGAGCGGCTGCGAGGGGTTTTGGTTTTCGGTGGCCTTTGCCACCAAGAGTGGCATTGCCGCCCTGCTCAACGTGCTGCAGGAGCTGGAAGTGAAAAAGGTGAAAGGGAAAGTGTTGGTGTCGCAGTATCAAAACTTTACCCAGCCTGAGGCATTGCGCGCCCTGCGCCAGTTTGCCAACATCGAGCTGCGCATGGCCACCACGGGCAACTTCCACGCGAAGGGGTATCTGTTTTCTCAAGGCGCAGGTTACAACCTGCTCATTGGCAGCAGCAACTTGACGGCGGGGGCACTGCGGGTCAACAAGGAGTGGAATCTGCTCGTGGCGGGCTTAAACGCCGGCGAGCTCATTGGGGACGTGCGGGCCACGTTTGCCCAAGAATTTGCCGCCGGAGTGCTCGTTGATGGGGCCTTCATCCTGGCCTACGAGGAAGTGTACCAGGCGCAAGCGAGGCTGTTAAGCCGGGCGAAGAGCTTGGTGGAGCAGCATGCGGCAATTTCTCCGAACGCCATGCAGGTGGAGGCATTGGACAGTATTGCCCGGCTGCGCGCGGCGGGCGAGCGCAAGGCCTTGCTGATTTCGGCGACCGGCACGGGCAAAACCTACCTATCCGCCTTTGATGCCCGGCAGGTGATGCCCAAGAGGCTCTTGTTTGTGGTGCATCGCGCCAACATCGCCAAGGCGGCCATGCGCACCTTTCAGCGCGTGTTTGATAAGTCGCGTACCATGGGGATGTATTCGGGGGAGAAAAAAGAAACCGAGGCTGACTTCCTTTTCTGCACGGTCCAGACTTTATCGCAAGACCACCACCTGGCTTTATTTCCCCCATCTTACTTCCTGATGTTACGCACGGAGTTGACCGAGTTGATGGTACATGGCTTTCAGGCCAACGGTATAGGGTTGGGCTTTGAGTCGAAAATACCCGATGCCGCACTTGAGCTTGAGGACTTCGGGTTTGGTGTAAGCCAGCACGACGGCAGAGAAATGGGTGGCCTGCGTGGCCAGGGTTTTGGTGGGCGCTTTGCCCATCGAGGCGTTCTGTTTGAGGGACTTGTGGTATTCTTCCACACAAAAATCTTGATGCGCTTTTCCGCCGTCTCTGGTAAATCGTGGTCAGTTGGACCTGGTCCAGGTCGGTGTCGCTGCTGACCAAATATAACA
>JACMQE010000031.1 GCA_014377145.1 Glaciimonas sp.
ATTTGTCAATTGTCAATCAATATAGCTGATCTTTGTGAGATAGGACGTCGGTATGTCTAATAATGATGCAGAGAGAAATAGAAGAAGATAGTGCAAAAATTGAAGTAACAATTAGCACAACAAATAAAGCAGGGCAGAGCGTACGAAGCACCATCGGTGCATGCCCTATTTATGGGTTTTCTTGGATTAGGATTGATGAGCTTTAGTGGTGTACTGCCGCTAGCGCGTCACATGTTAGTTGAGCAGCGGCGCTGGCTGATGAATGCAGAATTTACAGACCTTTTGGATCTCTGTCAGTTTTTGCCAGGGGGAAATATCCTTAATCTCTCTGTTGCAATCGGCCTGCAGTTTCAGGGTGTACGTGGCGCTTGTGCGGCCCCTGTTGGGCCTGATCGCAGCGCCCACTGTAATTTTCATCGGACTAGGTATTATTTACGAGCGTTACCAAAATGATGCACATATCGCCCATATGTTTGCTGGACTTGCCGCGGCGGCGGGGTTGTTGATAACGACCGCCCTGAAGATGGCATCGCCGTTGCAGCGGAAGCCTTTGGGGATCCTGATTGCTGTGACGTTTTTTGTGGCGATTGCGCTGTTGCGTTTTCCATTTCTACCGACGATGCTGGTACTGGTTCCGGTCGGTATTTTTGTAACCTGGCGATGGACTTCATGACAGCCGTTCTCATTTCTCTCGCTGCTATTTTTGCAGAACTTTCATTGCTCGCGTTCGGCGGTGGGAATACTATCTTGTCTGAGATGCAACGTCAAGTAGTTGATGTACATCACTGGATGTCAGTGCTATGTTTGCGTTGGCCCAGGCTGCGCTGGGGCCGAACATGATGGTCGTGAAACTGGTGGGCTGGCATGTTGCGGGGGGGCGGCGTGCTTGTTACTTAACTTGCTAAATTTGGCCCTTCATCGATTTTAATGGGTTTCACGCTGCATTTTTGGCGGCGGTTTAAAGATGCGCCATGGCGCTCCGTGATTCAAGCCGGTTGTACCGGTAACCGTCGGGTGGTGGCTGCCAGCAAGGCGTTGATTGCCGATACATCGGTCCACACCTGCGTACTCAGGACGATTACCTTATTTTGCGTATTATCACAACGAAGACAGGCGTCCATCCAATCTGGTTTCTGGCTGCCGGCGTAATGGCGGGTTTGACGGGTATCGGTCAGTGAGCATGTGGGTTTGAGGAGACGCTTTGTAAAAAGTTGAATTGTGCGGATTTTTTCGTTCCAGCGTATCGATATTTTTAGAAAGGTTTAAATAATGCAAAATATTGAATAGAATACAAAAGGGTTCTGGATAAAAATCCAGAATCCTTTTGTATTCTGGTAGGCCGTGCGGGATTCGAACCTGCGACCAACGGATTAAAAGTCCGCTGCTCTACCAGCTGAGCTAACGACCCTTAAAGATCGCTATTATAGAGAAGGTGTAACCACTATGTCAAACATCTCTTGGCTTTTATTTTACTTGTAAGGAAAGTAGGTACCATTTACTTTTCACTGCCCAGACGTTCTTTCGCAGTTACGGCCGCTGGGGTGTTTGGATATTTTGCCAGTACTTGCTCTAGCGTTTTCCGCGTAGCCACTTTATCCTTTAGCTCATTGTAACTACTGGCTATATTCAAGATCGCGTCAGCGACTTTTGGATTGTCAGGATATTTTCTGACGACCACTTGTTGAGCTACAATAGCATTCTTGTAGTCACGTTGCGCAAAGTACGAATTGCCCAACCAATATTGCGCTGAAGGTGCGAAGCCAGATGAAGGATATTGCTTCAGATAGTCGGAGAAGGCGGCACTGGCACCTTTGTAGTCGCCGCCCTTAAAGCTGGCTAGTGCTGCGTCATATGATTTTTGCTCGTTTGGATCGATGGTAACTTCTTGTCCGTCAATTTTGATCTTTTGCGGTTCCAGCTTGCGCAAACGATTATCCAGATCGACGTAAAAATCTTTCTGGCGTTGCTGTGTATTGGCGACCTCGTTGGTCAACACTTCGACTTGACCGCGTAGCTTGGCGATCTCTTGATTCAATTGATCATTTTGATCCGCCAGGCTTAGTGAGCTACTCTTATCGGCCTTACAATCGATACGAGCATTCACCGCATCAATTTTGCTGCGGATATCGAGAATCGCCCGCCTTGCTTCAGCGTCGTCAAACAGACCAGCATGGGCCATCGGTGCAAGGGAACTTGCGGCTAGCAAGGCCGCATTCAGGGTTGATTGAAAAGAAATTCGCATGATTATATGTAAGCTTATTGGTAAATGATATCAGCGCGGCGATTTTCAGCGAAGGATGTTTCGTCAGCACCCAATACTTTAGGCTTTTCTTTTCCCAGCGAAACTGCTTCTACCTGAGCATCGTATACACCTAACAGTGCGAATGCTTTACGTACTGCTTCAGCGCGCTTCTGGCCGAGTGCAAGATTGTATTCACGGCCACCACGATCATCGGTATTGCCTTGGATGATGATCTTGCGACCCTTATTGGCGTTAAGGTATTTAGCGTGTGCCTCTACTAATGAGCGGAACTCTTCTTTGATTGAATAGCTGTCGTAATCAAAGTAGACGCTGCGCTTGGATAGGATACCTTGCGGGTCATTCAGTGGGTCGCTAGAGCCGGTATCGACTGGGTTCACAGAACGCGCATCTGTGGTACCGTTCATGCCACTACGGTCCTCAATCTTAGCCTTGTCGTCAAGCTTGACAGGGGATGAGCATGCGACCAGCAAAACGGCACTTGAGACGATAGGGGCAAAGCTAATGAGGTGGCGCATTATTATTCTCCAGAGAGGTGAGTTGTCTTAAGTTAAAACGTTAACTTAAGACATGAATTTAAAAAGCGTACTTAAAATAATATCGCTACAGACTTACTACTTGTGGTTACTTCATGAAGGGCCCCCAGGTTGGCTCCCTAATATCGCCAGCCTGCAAAGTTAAACGTTGTTTAACACGACCATCAACCGAGACAACTGCAAGTGAGCCATGGCGTCCACCGGCCTCTGTGGCATACATAATATATTGGCCGTTTGGTGAAAAACTCGGAGATTCGTCTTTGACCGTATCTGATAAACGTTGCTCCTGGTTATTACTCAAATCCATTACATATATTTGGAATCCGCCATTCCGACGAGCGATATACGCCAATGTTTTGCCATCTGGCGAAATTCGCGGACTGATATTGTAATTGCCACTGAAAGTTACGCGTTGCGCGTCCCCACCATTGGCGCTCATCTTGTAGATTTGTGGGCCACCGCTACGGTCACTGGTGAAGTAAATGTTTTGACCATTGGCGGAGAATTGTGGTTCAGTATCGATTCCGTTGGTATTTGTTAAACGATGCAGGTCGCTGCCATCCGCATTAACTACGTACACTTGAGTCAAGCTATCGCGCGCCAAAGCAATCGCGATTTTACTACCGTCGGGTGACCATGAAGGCGCTGAGTTACTCCCTTTGTAATTAGCAATGACAGTACGTTGTTTTGTGATCAGATTCTGTACGTACACCACTGGTTTTTTTTGTTCAAAGGAGACATATGCAACCTGCGATCCATCGGGCGACCAGGCTGGTGAAATAATCGGCTCGTTGGACCGCAACGCGACTTGCGTGCCTTCGCCATCTGCGTCCGCAATCTCCAATCGATACTCTTTGCCTGATTTGGCCACGTAAGCAATACGTGTTGCAAAGGCGCCGCGCACCCCGGTCAATTTTTCATAAATATCATCGGCTATTTTATGCGCAGAAACACGCGTGTATTGCGGCGCTGACGACAGAGCCAAAGCTGATATTTGTGTCGATTTAACAGTGTCCAGTAGCTTATAGCGAACATCATAGCGACCATCCGTCAGCTTCGCTACGCTACCAACCACCAGCGCATCGGCGCCACGTGATTTCCAGTCTCCATAATTAATTTGCGACGCATCAGAAAGTACGTCGCCAGTGTTAATAATTTTGAACATGCCGCTGCGTGATAAATCAGCTTTGATGATGGCGGTGATTTGTTGCGGAGCCAGATTTTCATCGCTAAAACTAGCAATGGCGATGGGGATCTGACTAGCGCCGACACCGGCGGTTTCAATACGTAACTGGGCATATACGATTGGCGTTGATAAGATGGCAGTAACGGTAATGCCGATCACCGTGATAGAGCGTACTAACCTCGGTATTAGCGTATTGATGGGGTTCTTTTTCATAGGTTATTGGTCTTTCGGTTTATGGATTCCGAGATAGCTAGGAGGAACAGAACCCGATTTATCTTTTGGATATGGTGCAGATTTTTCAATTGCACGTTTCACAGCTTCGTCAAAACCGGAAACGTCGGAGGATTTTAGCAATTGAATACCGGCCACCGATCCATCTGGTAATAGCTGGACTTCAAATTCTACCGCGGGATTTCCCACCATACCTCCAGGGACATTGAAGTTGATATTTCCCTTAATTTTATTCCCAACTTTTTGTGCGTAGCCTCGATCACCGCGTGGCCCTTGCGACAGCGCCGCTATGCCATTGCTGTTAGATGCACCGCTACCACTAGCTTGTCCCTGCAAGCGTTTCATATCTTCATTATGCCGTTTGTCGGAGGCAGAGACATCAGCCTGATGTTGTTTGTCAAATGTAATTTTTTCTTTTTCTTTTTTCGCCGCATCCTGTTTTGCCTTGATTTTATCCTTGTCATCGGCTATTTTTTTCGCCTTAGTACCTCTTTTTTTCTTGGCGTCAGCGTTGGCTTTTTGTTTTTCGGCTAATTTTTCTGCCAGTTTGTTGGCTTGTTTATTAGCCTGCTTCTCAGTGTCTTTTTTCTCTTGTTCTTTACGTTCCTGTTCGTCGGCTATATGCTGACGCTCTTTATCCTCACGAGCCTGCTCGGCACGAGCACGATTTTTCTGTTCTTGGATTTTATGCTTGCGCTCTTTTTCCATGGCAATTTCCGGATCTGGTAGAACTGGCTCTATCACTTTTGGTGGCAGTGGCGCTTCTTGTACAACTGGTTTAGGTTCTGGCTGCAGCAATGGTGCTGGCATTGCTATCGGTTTTGGCGTTGATTCTGACGGCGGTGGCTTTGGCGCGGCCTCTCGCACATTTGGATGCCAGACTTCAGCTTCGACCGTAATCGGGACTTTGCTTTGCCATTGCACACCAATCCATAGAAAAGTCACCAATGCCGCATGTACCGAGGCTGCCAGTACGATGGCGCGCCATCGACCCGGTTCTTTTGGTATTTTATAAGGGATTCTATCGGTCATGAGCAGACTGTCACTGTGCAGCAGTTCGTCACTTGGTTGCCAATCCGACGCGGTTAATGCCTAATGTCTTGGCTTCAGAAATAATTTTGATTACTTCGTCATACTTAATGTCTTTATCCGCCGAAATCATGACTGCCATATCTGGGTTGTCATCATGCAGTGACCGTAATCTGGTTTTGAGAGCATTTTTCTGCACAGCCTCGGTTTTACTTGCGCCGCTTTTTTGGCCATTAATACGTACGCTGGAGTCGCCATTGGCTTTCAGCGCGATCTCAATGTACTCGGTTGGTGGTGCGACAGATTCTGCGGCAGCTGGTAGGTTGATGACGCTCGGATTGACCATTGGTGCCGACACCATGAAGATCACCAGCAGCACCATCATCACGTCAATGTAGGGTACCACATTGATTTCTGCTTTGAATTTGCGCGGATGGCCTCCGCGCATGGATGAGAAGCCTGCCATTAGCGCGCCTGCCTTTGCAAGATGTTAGAGAACTCTTCGATAAAGCTTTCGAATCTAATCGCCAACCGATCGACATCATGCGCAAAGCGGTTGTAAGCAACCACTGCCGGAATGGCGGCAAACAAACCAATCGCCGTTGCAATCAGTGCCTCCGCAATACCCGGTGCGACGGCTGCAAGGGTTGCTTGCTGAACGTTCGCCAAGCCACGGAACGCATTCATAATTCCCCATACCGTACCGAACAAGCCAACGTACGGTGATACTGAACCGACTGATGCCAGGAATGCTAGGTGGGATTCAAGTGCATCCATTTCGCGCTGGTAGGCGGCACGCATCGCACGCCGCGAACCGTCCATTAATGCAGCGGAGTCAGTGCTGGTTTTATGCCCAGCTGAAGCTTTGATTTTGCTAAATTCATCCATCCCGGCCGCAAAAATACGTTCCATCGCACCAGTTTGGCCTATCCCGCGACGCCGGTTTGAAGTCGCGCCTTGATATAACTCTGTTAGATTGCCACCAGACCAGAATGCACGTTCGAATTCTTCGGTTCGTTCCCGTGCGATTTTTATGGCGAACATTTTACGAAAAATATATGTCCAGCTCATCACAGAGACTGCCATTAATAGCAGCATGACAAGTTGCACGAGCACGGAGGCATTGGTGATGAGGATGATAAATGAAAGATCTTGAGTGACGGTCATGTAGGCAGTCTGGATAAATTGGTCTGGGTATCCGTCTTAAATAGCGTATATAAATACGTAAGTAAAACACAGCTGACATTTTTATAGGCGCAATAGGGACGAAATTAAGTGAGGAAATAAGAGAAAATGCATGATTGTAATCGCAACTGGTGACTTCCCGCTTCTCCTTTACATTGAGTATTAAAAATAACGGGTGCATTTTATTATTTAGATTAGGCTCAAGAACTGGTATTCACCGCAATATCAATAGCTGGCTGTAATAGGGTGAATGGGTTGAATGCGGTCCAGCACTTGTTGTGGAATAGCATGCTGTCGAAATGTATGCACACTTACGCAGACCAACTGAATTCGTCCTGTTGCCAGCAGCTTCATCGACTCCCCCTATCGACGCCAGGCTTGTTGTGTGAAGTCAACGGCGACACGGCCGCCGCTCTTGAAAATGACTTTCAATTTAAGTTCATCATCGAGACGAGAGGGGTGTGACATTCGAGAGCCGTGCTTTTGACGACGAACATTACCTGGTCTGTTTTAGTCAGTTGACTCTGTTCAATGCCACTCGCTCACAGCCATTCTGTACGAGCACGTTCAAAAAACTTCAGATAGTTTGCATAAAATACAACGCTACCGGCCTCAGTATCTTCATATTAAATACGGATGGTTCAGGTGAAATCTTTTTTGATCGCGGGTATTGCTGTTTTCATGTTGGTTTGCCGATTTTGGCTTGAAGTAAAGTAATCCATTTGGCAACTTTAGTGTTTTGCGTAATGGATTTAGGGGGTAATTGGTTTTTAATTTTAGTTGCGTTGATATTTACGTAATAAAATGAGATATGTACCCATTCACTGAAACAATTTTTAAGAATTTTCTTGTTACGGCGCAAAATGATTCGAAATTGCAGCCCAAAGTCGTGTAATAAAAAACTAGAATCATCAAGGTCAGAAGCGCTTCTGAGTAGAAAAGTGATGGTTTTGTTAATCTTGCTCTATCTATGCCCTTCACTTACAATACGTGCATCGTTTTGTCTCACGTAACTGGCGCAAAATCGGATCAAAGCGGACCGCATTGATTTCGGCAAAGGTGGGTATCCACCGGGAAGCGTGAGAATTATTCGCCTTGCGCCTGGGCAGCCCCAATGGAACGTACGATTGAGGTTGCCGCATTCCAATATCATTTTGGCCCTCATCCGATGTAGATCCTGCAAAGGTTAACCTCTATCGATTGGAATATCTCATGTTTGAAAAAAGCCATACCATCGCCAGCACTGATCCAGAATTGTGGAGCGCGATTCAGAAAGAAAACCATCGTCAGCAAGAACATATCGAGCTGATCGCGTCGGAAAACTACTGTTCACCAGCCGTCATGGAGGCGCAAGGAACACAGCTCACTAATAAATACGCTGAAGGCTATCCAAGTAAGCGCTACTACGGCGGCTGTGAATTTGTTGACATCGTTGAGCAACTGGCAATTGATCGCATTAAAGAGTTGTTTGGCGCTGAAGCTGCCAACGTGCAACCGAATTCCGGTTCCCAGGCAAATCAAGGTGTTTTCTTTGCAGTCTTGAAACCCGGCGACACCATCATGGGCATGTCTTTGGCAGACGGCGGCCACTTGACCCACGGCATGGCATTGAATATGTCTGGCAAATGGTTTAATGTCGTTTCTTACGGTCTCAATGAAAAAGAAGAAATTGATTACGACGCGCTTGAGCGCCTGGCGCATGAAAAGAAACCTAAGTTGATAATTGCTGGGGCGTCTGCCTATGCATTACGCATCGATTTTGAGCGTATATCCAAAGTAGCGAAGGCGATTGGCGCTTATTTTATGGTCGACATGGCGCACTATGCCGGATTGATTGCAGCGGGCGAATACCCTAACCCAGTACCTTACGCTGACTTCGTTACCTCGACCACGCACAAATCGTTACGTGGCCCTCGCGGCGGGATCATTTTGATGAAGGCTGAGCACGAAAAAATCATTAACTCAGCAATTTTTCCTGGAATTCAAGGCGGCCCGTTGATGCACGTGATTGCTGCTAAAGCGGTTGCTTTCAAAGAAGCGCTGACTCCGGAATTCAAGGCTTATCAACAACAAGTCGTAAAGAATGCTGATGCATTGGCTAAAGCACTGATTACGCGTGGTTTGCGTATTGTATCCCGCCGTACTGAGTCGCACGTGATGCTGGTTGATCTGCGTGCCAAGAATATTACCGGTAAAGAAGCGGAAGCCATTCTCGGTGCAGCGCATATGACTTGCAACAAGAATGCGATTCCTAACGATCCCGCAAAGCCATTCGTGACCTCAGGTATCCGGATCGGTAGTCCTGCGTTGACGACGCGTGGTTTTAAAGAAGCAGAAGTCACCAAGATCGGAAATTTGATCGCAGACGTACTAGATAACCCAAATGATGCAGCTACCATCGAACGGGTCAAAGTTGAAGTTAAGCAATTGACGGATGCGTTTCCTGTATATGGTTAATAGGCATTGCTGATACTTGAATACCTATTGTTGTCATAAATATGTATTTGGGACATTTGCATATTTGCTGAAGTAATAAACGTAATAAACGATGGGGCCCATTCTAGTAGCCATAGAACAGGCGTATATAATATAGTGATAAAAAAACCAAATAACAGAAGCAGAGCGTCGATCCACCGTCATACATATTGCTGCCATTATGAAATGTCCGTTCTGCCAACATGAAGAAACCTCAGTTCTCGATACTCGCGTGTCGGAAGAGGGCGATACTATTCGTCGTCGTCGTCGTTGCATAAAATGCGATAAACGATTTACTACGCACGAACGAATTGAATTGGTGATGCCTGTCATCGTCAAGAAAAATGGCAGTCGCACGGAATTTGATACTCGCAAGCTACGCGCCAGTTTGATGTTGGCGCTCCGTAAGCGCCCTGTATCCGCTGAGTCAATCGACGAAGCATTGCAAAAAATAAAAGAAAAATTGCTTGCTAGTGGCGAACGTGAAGTGATTTCCGGTCATGTCGGCGAATTGGTTATGTATGAATTAAAATGGCTAGATAAGATTGCGTATATCCGATTTGCCTCGGTATACAAAAACTTTGAAGATGTCGCAGAATTTCAAAAGATGATCGAAGAATTTTCAGGCCCTGCCCGAAAAAAATAGCGGACTTAATTTTACACTGAACTTGCTACTGCTTCCCTTTGGAGAGTAGTTTAAATGTAATAAAAAGCGTTAGTATTCGCGCCTCCTTCAGTCGATGTGAAGCCGGTTTTTATGCTCCACTCCTTCATTATTTCCAAATTATTCAACGCTTCTTCATCTTTTAAGCTCCGCTCTTGTTTTACGTTGATCGAACTATTGTTAACGATGACCATCATGAGTATTCTAATGACGATTGGTGCGCCATCGAGGTGTGATTTGATCCTCGAAACACGGTTGAGAGTCAACGTTCATCAATTTATTGCAGTGGCAATGCTGGCACGCACCGAGGCGATCAAGCGTGGTCGGCCCATTGTGTTTTGTCGCAGCGTTGTTGCCAGTCGGATAAAAAAGCATGCTGCCTCGACAGCAGCATTGCCAAATGCAGCATTCTCGACTGGGGTAGCGGCTTTATATTGATTGATGAGGCTGAGGATCAGGTCCTGCTACGCCAGGGCGCATTGAACGAAAGTATCATCTTGGTTGGGAAAAATAAAGCGATAAAGTATGACTGTCTCGGCAGACCAAGCAGCACTATTACTAGTCTGGTATTTAGTCATGACAATAAATTTGAACGTATTGTATGCATTAGTCGTATTGGCCGTATGCGAGTGTTGCCAGGAAAAATAGAATACAAATAAAAAATTGCCGCCGCTTGAATAGCACAACGAGGACAGCTAGGTCTCGACAGCGCGGTATTACCTTTATTGAATTATTGGTGAGTTTGCTAATTAGCTTTGTATTGATAGCGGCGGTGGCTAGTTTGTATTTAAGTAGCCACGCGAGCTATATTTTAAATGAGGATCGTCTGCGTTTGCAGCAGGATGGCCGTTACGCCATGTTATTGATAGAGGATAATTTACGGCAGGCAGAAAATTTGGGCATTTAAACTCGGCCAGTGTCGGCGCCGCCGAGGTCGATAGAACTGACTTTGTACGGGCAGGTGATAAACCGGGACAGGGATTACGTGGTTGCGATTTTGAATTTAATGATTCATTGAAGCAAGATTTTGGTTCAAAGCAGGGGATGGAACTGCCGAATTTGAAGTCGCCTATCGAGTTGCCGATAATGCCACAGGGAAAGATTGCAATGGCGCGAGAGCAGGTTTAATCGACTTGCCGTAAAGCCACCCAGCCTACCACCTTAGAAAGAAAGTATCCTTTGCCAGTAATAGATTTTTTGTAGCTACCCCTATTGGAAGTAAAACAAGGTCTCTATATTGTCAAAGAAATACAAGCAATGGTCTTCGTATCGGGCAGCCAATCCTGGATAACGTAGAAAACATGCGGCTCACTTATGGGGTAGGCGGAATGCATACATTTTCTGCGCAACAGTTTTTGACGGCGGCAAAAGTCGATGGATTATCTTTAGATCAGCATCAAAACTGGAAGAGAGTAATCTGCGTTAAATTGTGTTTGGAATTGCGTACCAGTCAACGTGGCCTTGTTGGACAGTAGAATTACATGGATTGCAATATAAGGATCAGTTCGCAAGCGAGGGTTACCTACGCGCCGTAATGACCAGTAATCGTGACAATACGCAATAACGTTGGTGGCGGATTGCCCTAGCTGCACAACGTAGTATAAATTTTAGCATTGTTGGTCCTGTTTTACTACTTTCCTCAGGTTTTTACATCATGGCGCACGCTGACGTATTTATGGCCCACGCATTGCGATTGGCTGAACAAGGGCTTTTTACAAGCGCTCCTAATCCCGCCATCGGCTGTGTTCTTGTCAAAGATGGTTTAGTTATTGGAGAAGGATTTACCCAACCGCCAGGGGGTAATCACGCCGAAATTCAGGCACTCAACGATGCTCGCGGAAAAGGTCACGATGTACGTGGTGCTACCGCCTACGTCACACTTGAGCCTTGCAGCCATTTTGGACGCACATCGCCATGCGTGGATGCGCTAATCTTTGCCGACCTTGCTAAAGTCATCGCGGCGATGGAAGATCCAAATCCACAAGTCGCAGGGCAGGGCTTTACACGACTCAGAGCAGCAGGAATTATCGTAGAGTTTGGTATGCTGGCAGAGCATGCGAGGGAACTTAATATAGGTTTTTTCACCCGCATGCAATATGGTAAGCCTTGGGTCCGGCTCAAGGTGGCAGTGAGT
Organism: Glaciimonas sp.; assembly: GCA_014377145.1. Next base: position 11,701 of record JACMQE010000031.1, read on the forward strand.
CTTGACGGAAAAACAGCGCTTTATAATGGACAAAGTCAGTGGATTACCTCTTCCGCAGCGCGGGAGGACGGCCATCTTTGGCGCGCGCGTGCGGGTGCCATTCTGACAGGTATTGGCACTGTCAAAGAGGATGATCCGCAATTGACCGTGCGCGCAGTTCAGGTTACACATCAGCCCTTGCGCGTCATCATTGACAGCAAACTGGGAGTTAATCTGAAAGCACGCATATTAAGAGGGGGGGCTGTGCTGATTTTTGCTGCGATAAACAATCCTGAAAAAAAAGCCCTGCTGCAAGCGCACGGAGCTGAAGTCATTGTGATGCCCAATGCACAAGGAAAAGTCGATTTGCCGCAAGTGATATTCGCACTCGGCAAACGCCAGATTAATGAAGTGCATATTGAAGCCGGTGCCAAGCTGAATGCATCGTTGATTCGCGAAAGATGCATTGATGAATTACTAATCTATCTTGCGCCAAGTATTTTAGGTGATGCACGTGGGATGTTTGATCTACCGAGCTTAGAAAATTTGAAAGACAAGTTTTCGCTGAAATTTCATCAGATCAAGCAAATTGGCGAAGATTTGCGTATACTTGCGAGATTCAAGTGACTTCTTATTTTTATACCTATGTTTACTGGAATCGTCGCCGCAGTCGGCAAAATTACTGCAGTAAAAATGCAAGGTGAAAGTCCTGACGATGGCGTTTTACTGCAAATAGATGCAGGCAGCTTGCCGATGGAAGATGTAGCCCTTGGAGATTCGATTTCACTGAACGGTGCTTGCATGACCGTGACCGGAAAAACTGATCTTGTCTTCACCGTTGACGTTTCGCGCGAAAGCCTGAATTGTACCGTTGGCCTGGATGCAGTGGGTGAGGTCAATCTGGAAAAAGCCTTAACGCTGGCTGATCGGTTAGGTGGTCATTTAGTGTCTGGTCACGTTGACGGCCTGGGTGTAGTGCAAAAGTTCGAACCAATCGGTGAATCGTGGGAACTGGTGATTCAGGCATCGCGTGATCTGGCAAAATACTTCGCTTACAAAGGTTCAATCGTGGTGAATGGTGTATCCCTCACCGTTAACCGTGTTGAAGATGCTACCGATACATGTTTTTTTTCTATTAATTTGATTCCTCACACTATGCAAGCCACCACTTTGCGACATCTGACGGTCGGTAAGCAGGTGAATCTGGAGGTGGATTTAATCGCGCGCTATGTTGAGCGAATGTTATCGGTGTTTGAGTCTGTCAAATAAGAATTGTCATCTCCCGTTCAGATAAGTGCAATGTATACCATACACATTGTTACAAGTCTTACGAGTTGAGCATGGAAGGGTTGTGAATTTTTGGGTTTAATGTGGATATGGATCACACATTAAACCATCTGGAACTCCAATGAATTTTTTTGCCTGGTGCGGCAGTTAGTCTGCTGGCAGCAGCAAGCCTGTTTTGGTCAGTAACGCCGGCAGTTGCTAGGATCCAAGTTGATTGGTCGGTAAATATCGGTGTGCCCGGCTCAGTTTTTTACCCGCCACCGCCGGTCTACTATCCCCCGCCAGCCGTATTATATGCACCGCGCCCTGTGTATGTGCCGCCGCCTGTTTACTTACGTAGAGGCTTACCCCCCCCGGCATTGTTATCGCTATCCAGGCTGTTACCTTAGAGACTATGGCTGGCGTGAACGCGAATGGCGGGGGCGTGATTAGCGCATGTGCTATGATTGGTAACTCTACAAAATATAGAGAGCTTGCAACGACTTATGACAACACTCAATTTTTTTCATAAATGTGAATCAGTGATTATTTAGTTGCTTTTATATGCACTATTTCTGTTGTGGTAATTCTTTTAAATAGTAGATATGGTCAATGTCATTATTGGTGTGGCGTCCACTCTCTCTAATATGCCATTACGGCTCAGTAAGCGTAACTGTTCCTCTATCCTGACCTTACTAGCACCGCTACAGAATCAATCCTCTCATTGAATGTAGCGCAGGTGTTTAGCCAGGGCGTCTTCAACTATTACCATTTTGTCGCTGTTTATTAGGGCGTGTTGACATTTATTTCAATCAAAGTAACGAGGATGTGAGAGCCACGGAGGAAGCAAATCACGAAGCGCGTTTGTCATAACGTGTAGCGACTCTCCTAAATGGTTTAGTATGCGCAAAAAACTGCTCTACTAC
>JACMQE010000032.1 GCA_014377145.1 Glaciimonas sp.
GGCTATGCCGATGGTTATCCCCGTCATGCTCCGACTGGCACGCCAGTGAAGGTTGATGGTATACGGACTGGCATAGTCGGAAGGGTATCGATGGACATGTTTTCGGTTGACCTGACGCAGGTTCCCAGTGCGCACGTCGGTAGTGAGGTCTTGCTGTGGGGTGAAGGCTTGTCAGTGGATGAGGTGGCGCATGCGGCGGGGACTATCGGTTACGAATTATTGTGCGCAGTTGCACCTCGTGTGCGGATGGTTGTGATTTAATATTGAGACAGCGCGTCTGCCTGTGATAAATATTAAGTAACGGTAAACGTTGTTAACTTTTTTTGATGGACACGAACCCAATTCTTATGGGCAAAGCAAAAACCAATTACACCTGCACAGAATGTGGTGACATTACTAACAAATGGACCGGACAATGTTCGGCTTGCGGCCAGTGGAACACGCTGGTAGAAACTATCATCGTCGAGGTCGCTGGCAATCGTTTCTCAAATCAGCATCAAGGGTTAGCGCAGACTGCACCTGTAGTGAGCTTATCAGATATCGATGCAAACGATGTTCCGCGTTTTGGCACCGGCATTGAAGAGTTTGATCGTGTTCTCGGAGGAGGTTTAGTCGCAGGTGGCGTCACCCTGATAGGTGGTGATCCCGGTATTGGTAAATCAACCTTGTTATTACAAGCGTTGGCGAATTTGTCACGCTTCAAAAAAGTACTTTACGTCAGTGGTGAAGAATCCGGTGCACAAATTGCCATGCGTGGCAAACGGTTAGCAATAGACGCCAAAGATCTCAAGCTGCAAGCAGAAATTCAATTAGAAAAAATCCTTAATACGTTGGTCGAGCACAAACCGGAAGTCGTGGTTATCGATTCAATTCAAACCGTGTATTCCGATGCGCTGTCTTCTGCTCCCGGATCGGTGGCGCAGGTGCGTGAGTGCGCGGCGCAATTAACTCGCGTCGCTAAGCAGTCTGGTACCACCATGATTCTGGTCGGTCATGTCACGAAAGAGGGCGCATTGGCTGGGCCAAGGGTGTTGGAGCACATTGTCGATACCGTGCTGTACTTTGAAGGCGATACGCATTCCAGTTTCCGACTGGTACGCGCCGTCAAAAATCGTTTTGGTGCGGTGAATGAGTTAGGTGTTTTTGCCATGACTGAAAAAGGCTTGAAGGGCGTATCGAATCCGTCGGCATTATTTTTGTCGCAGCATGATGTTGAGGTAGCGGGCTCATGTGTGATGGTGACGCAGGAAGGCACGCGTCCATTGTTGGTCGAAATTCAAGCCCTGGTCGATACATCACATGCGCCTAATGCGCGTCGCTTATCGGTTGGTCTGGATCAAAATCGACTAGCGATGTTGCTGGCGGTCTTACATCGTCATGCGGGCATCGCAGCTTCTGATCAAGATGTATTTATCAATGCTGTCGGTGGTGTAAAAATTGTTGAACCTGCAGCTGATTTGGCAGTATTATTGGCGATCAATTCTTCCATGCGTAACAAACCATTACCGCGCGGTCTGGTAGTGTTTGGCGAGGTTGGATTAGCTGGTGAAATCCGCCCCGCACCGCGTGGTCAGGAGCGCTTGCGTGAAGCTGCAAAATTGGGTTTTTCGATTGCGGTAATTCCCAAATCTAATGTCCCCAAACAAAGAATTGAAGGATTGACGGTGATCAGTGTGGAACGTATTGATGACGCGCTCAATAAAATACGTGACGCAGGAGAATAGGTTGATAAAGATGACATGTAGAAGCGGTCAATAAACGTTAATTAATATTAAAGGCAATATATGAAAACAAAAGCAGCTGTTGCCTGGAAAGTCGGACAACCATTGACTATTGAAGAAGTCGAGTTTGGTGGCCCGCGCGAAGATAAGGTTGTAGTTGAAATCAAAGCCAACAGTATTTGTCATACTGGTTACTACACGTGGTAGTGCGCTGATCCCGAGGGAATATTTCCCGCTATTCCGAGCATGAGGGTGCTGGTATATTGGTCGAAACCGGCCCCAGTGTCAAAAGTTTGAAAAAAAGACGATCATGTCATTCTTCTTTACACACCAAAGTGCCGCGAATGCAAATTTTGTCTGTCGCAGAAAAATAATCTTTGTCGTCAATCCGCTCTACCCAAGGACGCGGTTTAATCCCAAGTGCGACCAATCGCTTCTCGATTGATGGAAAGCCGATTTTCCATTGCATGGGAACGTCGATCTTTTCTAATTACATCGTGGTTCCCGAAATCGCTTTAGCCAAAATTCGTGAAGATGCCCTGTTCGATAAAATCTAATATATCAGCTGTGGTGTGACTAAGGGCGTCGGTGCGGTATTATTTACTGTCAAAGTAGAAGCCGATACTAATGTAGTAATGTTTGAACTTGGCAGCATCGGCCTGAATGTGATTCGGGCTGCGGGCATGATTGGTGCCGATAAAATTATTAGCACCAATCTGAATCCAGCACGTAAAGCCATAACCCGCAATTTAGCATGACCCACTTCATCAATACAAGCAAAGTAGAAAACGTGGTGGATGCGATCATCGGTCTGACTGGCGGTGGCGCAGCATTACAACTTTTGAATGTATCGGCACAACATTAATACCATGCGTCAGGTGCTGGAATGCTTTCAAAAAAGCTGGGGTCAGTCGATAGCGATTGCGGTGGGGGTTGCGGCTGTCGGGCAATAAATTAGCACCAGGCCGTTTCAACTGGTCACAGGCCGGGTTTGGAAGGGCTCTGTATTTGGCGGAGCATGTGGCAGAATCGATGCGCTAAAAATTGTCAATCAGTATATGGAAGGTAAGTCGAATATCCACGATCTGATCACATACAAATTACTGTTTTGACGCCAGCGGATTTAAGGCTGTGCATCTGGCCGTTGCCGGTGAGTAAAATTAATGGAATTAGCCCAAAAGCCGCAAAAAAATTAGCGCTTTTAGACATCCGTACCATCGCAAAATTGGTGGATGCCGATCCGGGACGCCTTCAGGATAATTTGGGGCGTACTTACGGAGCGTGGTTGCAAAACGTCTCTCAAAGGATAGATGATCGTCCGGTCGTGACGCACTTTGAGCCAAAGTCGATCAGTCGTGAAATCACCTTTGAACGGGATTTGCAGGCTATCGCGGATCGCGCAACGCTCACTGAAGTATTTACAAAGTTATGTACACGCCTTGCGAGCGATCTTCAGCGTAAAGGTTATGTCCCACGTACGGCTGGTATCAAATTACGATTTACTGATTTTAGTATACTCACGCGTGACGTAACGTTGCCTTACTCGATAGACGACACGGTTGATATATTGATCAAGAGCTGATAACAAGCAACAAAGAAGCTTCGCGGTGCGAGGCTTCCATCATTATAGGTCTTACTTGACGTAGTGTGATCTTACGAAGGGTTTGTTTCCCAGATTTTCCACCATGTGCCTTCTTTGGCAGGTCCGCCTTTGTAATAAATACTGTTAGGGTAATTTTTTTGCAAAATGCGTGCAGCATCATCGCGTAATTCTGTCATTCCAAGCGCATCATAGGAGCGTACCATAATGTACAAAGCTTCTTCGACTGCGGGCGCATCGCGGTATTCCTGTACGGCGCTTTGGGCGCGGGTGGCGGCAGCTATATAGGCACCCCGGCGCAGATAATAGTTGGCTACATGCACATCATATTGGGCCATTGCATTGACCAGGTACTTCATACGCACAAGTGAATCCGGTGCATAAGTGCTGTTTGGGAAGCGCTGAACAACCTTGTTGAAGGCGTCGAAGGCGTCGCGGGCGGCTTTTGGATCGCGTTCAGAGGCATCTTCTTTCGATAAAAAATCAAAGATGCTAACTTTGTCATTGAAGTTTACCAGACCGCGCAGGTAGTACATATATTCTACATTTGGATGATTGGGATGAAGTTTAATGAAGCGATCGATAGCGGCAAGTGCTTCAGGTTGCTCCCCCTGTCGATAATGTCCATAGGCGATATCCATCTGTGCTTGCTGGGCGTAGGTACC
>JACMQE010000328.1 GCA_014377145.1 Glaciimonas sp.
CTAAAGCTATCCTGGTATTACAAAGGAGATGCTTTTCTAAGGCACGAGCGTGATTATAACCAGATTTTTGAAGGTAAGTCAGACTTTGCTGCGCTCATTCCATTTGAAGAAATTGAAGAGGCCATTTTGCAAGAATATGGCGGCAAGGATTTGGACGAGCTACTAGTAAATGAGCAATACCTATTAGCTCAAAAGGCCAAACTGAAGCATAGCGAAGCAACGCGGCGAGTATTGGAAACGATTATGCAAAAGATAGAAGCGTACCGTGCCTCCCCTCGTTTTCCTTTCGATGGAGAGCCGCGGCAGTATCAGGAAGATGCCTATCAAAACTGGGTTGCCAACGGCCACCACGGCATTTTTGCAATGGCCACGGGCACGGGTAAAACTATAACCGCCCTCAATTGCGTGTTGCACGAGTACGCCGCAAGCCAGCAGTACCAAGTAATCATTTTGGTGCCTACTACCATATTGGTGGAGCAGTGGGAAAAGGAAGCCAAGAAATTTAACTTTAAAATAGTTATAAAGGCGTCGTCCCGGAATCCTGGTTGGAAGAATGAACTAAGCGAAATCAGGAATAGACAGCTGGCGGGAGTGCCGTCTTCCTACGTCATTGTATCGACTTACCGGACGTTTGCTAATCCCGAGTTTCAGGCATTCGTGAGTTCAGTCGGTGAAACGGCGATTTTGGTAGCGGATGAGGCTCATAACGTCGGGGCACCGAGTGTAGCCGCGAATTTTGCGCAGCTTAAAATTCAGAAGCTGATTGGGCTTTCAGCTACACCCAAGCGTCTGTATGATGAGGACGGGTCGGGCAAAATGGAATTGTTTTTCCATGATAAAGCGCCCTATACGTACAGTTTTTCAATGGAGCGGGCCATTCAGGAAGGTATCCTATGTAAGTATTATTACTATCCACGGGTAGTAGAGCTTACGCCGGAAGAAATGGTAGAGTACACCGAAATATCGGCTAAACTGGCTTCTCTCCATGACCGGGCTACCAAGGATGCTTCCGCGCAACGCAGCTATGAGATGCTACTCATGCAACGGAAGCGCATCATCCACAAAGCGACCAACAAGCTGAAGAAATTTGAGGAAATCCTTAAGCAAGTAAAAGCCTCCGAAACGGGACTTAAATACATGCTAGTGTACGCCCCGGAGGGATATTATGAGGATGACGAAATGGCCACGGAGTCCTATCCAGATGTTGAGGATTCTAGCCGGATAATTAGCTACTATTCCAACGTGGTGCGGCAGGTTTCGGATACTACTCACGTCGCGCAGTATATCAGTGATTCGGCAAACAAGGACCACATCCTGAAAAGCTTTGAAGAGGGAGATATTGACGTGCTACTCTCAATGAAGTGCTTGGATGAAGGGGTTGATATTCCGCGCACTGAACAGGCTATTTTCTGCTCTAGCACGGGCAACCCGCGGCAATTCATTCAGCGGAGGGGCCGCATTCTGCGGCGGCATCCAGACAAACGATTTGCGAAGATTTATGACCTAGTGGTGGTGCCGAGCAGTGTACCGACAGGCTCAACTTTTGACCTGGAGCGAAACATGGTGAGGAAGGAGTTGGAACGGGTGGTAGATTTTGCCTACATGGCAATAAACAAGTATGAAGCCATTGAAGCGGTGCGAAACGTGTGCCGCCGTTATGGAATTAACCCTGATACCCTTGACCCTTATTCTTCCCACACCAATGAGTAGCATCGCAACCCTAAAAGCATTCCTACAGGACGAAACCATCCAAGAGGAGTACGGAATCACTGAAGCAGACGTGGCGAGTGCCTCGATGACGGGCTCCACGCACGAATCAAATATGATGATAGTGCTGCTGCGTGAGATGGTCAACCAGCACACCGACCGAAAGCCCTCTAAATCAATTGCCACCCGTCTTTACACGGTGCTCACCAGCCGTCTGTAGTTCTATGCGCGTCCTCAACATCACCATGAGTAATTTTCTCTGCTACTACGGAGAGAATAACCGGATTGTATTTACCGATGGGCTCAACCTAATACTAGGGGCCAACGGCTACGGCAAGAGCAAGCTATATGATGCTTTTCAGTGGGTATTCAACGACTACATCACAAACGAGGCTTTGGCACCGGCAGTCAGATATACCAGTGAACTGGGAAAAGCACTTGTGAATGAGCGGGCACTTGCTGAAGCAGAAATAGATGCCAAAATATCCTGCGAGGTTTGCATTGAAGTGTCCCGTGGGGCTGGTAATACCTTCCAACTAATCCGGCGCTTATATGTCGTAAAAAGTGCTGAGAACGAATTTAGAGCTGCCACAAGTAGCCAATTTATAGTCAAGAAGAAAGACGTTCTGGAATTCAAGCCCTTGAGCGAAGCCGATGCCAAACTGGAGCGTGATAGACTTATCCCCGCTGAAGTAATGCCCTACCTCTGGTTTCAGGGGGAGCGTGGGGTAAGTAACATCATTGATACCTCGCGCCGGGAATCTTTGAAGCAAATTGTTAATAGAATGTCCGACACGCAGAAGTGGGACGATTTTATAGACATTACAAAGCAGGCCTACTCGATAGCGGATAAAGAATTCAACCAGGCGCTTAGTAGTGATTCAACCCAACGCCAAAAAGCGAAAGAATACCAAGAGCAGCAAACGGCAGCACAGGCAAATCTCGAAGCAGTTGAGACAGAGCTAACGGAGGTGGAAAAGAATTTAGACATGGCCACCCAAAAGCACGAGAACATTGCTGGGCAGCTGGCCGCCGCGCAAAAAATAAATGACCTGAAAAAAGACCGTGACGTGCTTGGCGCGTCACTTCGCGTAGCAACAACTCGCTACGAAAACCTTAAACTAGGATTTGCAAAACGGTTGTTTACAGACTCGTGGCTACTGATGGGCACCGACGATTTGGTCGACCAGTTCGAACAGAAATACAATGATTATGAGACAATCGTCAGAGATAGAAAAGTAGCGGCTCAGGTGGCTTACAATGAAGCAGAGCGTGAGCAAACGCGCTTGCCCGAAGGTGTGCCAGACCGGAATACTGTGCAACTCATGCTACATGATGAGCACTGCCAAGTGTGTGACCGGCCCGCACCGAAGGGTTCGGAACCATATCTGGCAATGGAAAAATTATTGGAGAAACCTAAGCCAATTAAGCCACTCGAAACCACACCCAATATCGCAAAAGAGCTACGTGAATTGTACCGAGCAGGCATGAATATGCAGGGCAAGTACAGCAAGGCACCTGAGCAGATTCGCGCCACTTATCTTGAACAAATCAGTCTGGAAGGTGAAATGCGCGATTTGGAAGACCAAATCAAGTCTGTAGAAGAAGCCATTTCCACGGAGGTGATTAATAGCGGTTTGGAGGAGAAAGACGCTTCCGGAATGCTAAAATCTATCCGGTCAGCTAATGATGACACTCATACCTATTCTGCTCAAGCAGAAAAGCTGCGTACTGCCCGCGAGAAGTATACAATGCAACTGAATGACATTAAAAACGGGCTTACAAAGCTGTCGGTAGATGTCAAGATGGACCCTAAACTGGCACAGAAGCGGAAGATGCTAGATGACCTGCGTGAGTTAGCTGTCCGCATGAAATCTACGCAATACAAAAAGCTCATTCATCAATTAGAAGAAACAGCTAATCAGCACTTCAAGGAGATGAATGAGCCCACAGGTGCCTTTTATGGTACTATTAAGTTTGTACCGGATGGAGATGGCTACATGCCGCAGATTCACGATGATGCGGGCCGGCGAGTTGATAACCTGAATACGTCTCAGACAAGCTCATCGAAGTTGGCAATCATCATGGCCATCGTCACAGCCAACCAAACACGAGGGTTAGCTGACCAATACCCATTGATTGCAGACGCACCAATTTCAGATTTTGATGCTGTGAAAGCACGCGCATTCTTAGCTCAGACTGCTCGCGCCTTTGGACAAAGCATTGTCATTGTTAAGGATTTCCTGGATGCTGACCCTACACAAACAGGGCAATACCAAGCGGACACAGTGCGGCTTGCGCAAATCAAGCAAGACGTTGAGGCAGCGGGCAAAACACTTAATATCTACCAATTGGCGATTCCAGCGGGTCAGACTGCCCAAAATCGCAAAAACCTATCTGTACAAATCAATCCGCTGGCTATCTAATGGAAAAGTTGAGAACCAAGTTTCTGGAGAAAGTCGCGCTTTACCCAAAAACCTACGAAGAATTGGTAACCCGCTTGACTCGGGTAGGCGACGTAAGTAAAAGCCTTGGCACCAACGAAGAGCAATTTGAAAGAGGCAAGGCCTTTGGCTCTGTTTATGAATGCTTCATGTACGCCACTATGGTAGGTATAAAGGCGCGAAACCCATTGCCATTTGAGCGCGGCGGAGCTGGCAAAAAATTTCTGCCAGTCAAAGACTGGAAGCCTGACACCATTGTTCAGTACATTTTTATGAGTTTGCTGGCTCTAGGTGATTTTCCTTTATCGGACTTAGAATCATTGAACACTGATGCTGAGGATAAGAAGGCTAGCGAATTGGTTAATTTGATGGAATGCTATGCGAAAGGAGGTTTTGAACTGATGTCGGACAAACGCAAAGCATCACCGCAATTTTTTGAATCTCCAAGTAACGTAGTGACCTTTTTGAAGGAAATGAAGCCTTCAGATAATTAGAGTAACCTGCCCATTTCGTGGTTAGCCTCAAACACGACGCGGGCAAAGCCGGCAGGCGTGGCAGAGCGCAGGTTGACGCGGTTCTTTGAGTCAGGTAGGTTGTGCATTTAGGAACCTAGAATGGGTACTACGGCTTTGTGGACGGGCAGCAGAAAACTGCCGCCCGTCCACAGGCATGTGCGCTTGGTGTAGGTTTCATTGAGCTGGCGCTCGGCGGGCAGATAGCCGGCAGACAAAAGCGAACATTACAGTAGTTATAACATTCAGTGACTACAATGCTCCAGCAGATGCTATCTTACCATTGCATTTTGCAAGTGGTAGTAAGGAGTATGTCACACGTTGATTGACACTTGATTCATGGTTAAGAAAATCGTAGTAAAAGACAAGGACTGGTTCTTAACCGCTGAACTCGACCCGGCTATTTTTGAGAAAAAGTATCCTCAATTGTATGTTGAGTACAAGGATAAATTAGAAGGCATGAACCTTTGGGGTGCCGAGGAAATTATTCCTGAAACAGACCGTATCGAAGAGTTGGTAGCCAAAGAGGAAGCAGTTCTACTGTTCTTTGATGACGGGTCCGTAACCGCTATTTACAATACGGAACTCATTAAATTCAGTAGCACAAGTTTTGACGGCTTCTCAGTTTTCGCCGACTCATCATTTGTCTACTTTGTTATTATAATTGCGTCAGGTCAGGGAGGCTCGCTTGGCATATGGAGCCTCGCTGAGAAAGAATGGGTTTTCACTCATCGGGATAACGACTTCTGTGTCGGTGCAATAGCTTTCTTACCTAAATCAAATTGCTTTGTCGGATTTTCTGAATACTATAATTACACCAATCCGGGAGGTGACTCTTTATTCTTTATCAACTCTAATAGAGGTTATACCGATATGGTGTTGAACGAGTTGGAAGGCTTTGATTGGACAATGATTTCATTTGAAGCGCGCGAAGAGCTTTCCCTTAAGATTGGAGCGCGCGCGAGAGAGGAGCGTTCCCTTAATCAAGATGCGGCTATAGTGTTTGACCAAGCGCAGTCTGCCCTCTATACAATCAGAGGTAGCAAACGTCGTGCATATCGACTGGACGAAACACAAATTAGCGCCTTACAACACCAGGCAACATTGCCGGGTTTTTAAGGCTCATGCAGGTCCTAGAGTAACACGCGCCGCTCACTTTCCGCTTTTTATGCCTACCTAAAATGCACGCAGCCTATTGAGCTGGGGATAGGTCATGGAAGATACCGCGGCGCATGGAGCAGCCTGCGATAATTTCATCGGTGGCACCGTTGCGGTGCTTGGCGATGTCGAAGAGGATGGTATCGGCGGTGGCGGTGCCGTCCTCGTACTCGGCGATGTTGTAGTATTCGCCGCGCCAGAGAAAGACGATGCAGTCAGCGTCCTGTTCGATACTACCGGACTCGCGTAGGTCGGAGAGCATGGGGCGCTTCTCTCCTCCCCTTTTCTCTACGTCGCGGCTGAGCTGTGAAAGAGCTATGACGGGGGCGTTGAGCTCCTTGGCCAGCTCCTTGAGGCCGCGGCTGATGCTGCCTACCTCCTGTTCACGGTTGCCTTTGGTATCGCCGCGCATGAGTTGGATGTAGTCGACCAGGACCAGGCTTAGCGGGTGCTGGCTGTGCAGGCGGGCGCACTTGGCGCGCAGC
>JACMQE010000329.1 GCA_014377145.1 Glaciimonas sp.
AAAGTGGCGATCTGGATGGTATGTGCAAACGCATTACAAAATTTCATGATGAATCCGATACATTTGAACACTCGTCCAGAGCGATTGGAAACGACTGCTGAATTAATTGGATTGTCTTCAGTCCCCGCCGACATCGTTCTGGCGGCTGATTGCAATTTTAATATCATGCCCTTAGCATTCGTAATGGAAAAACAGATTTTGCCGATCTGGGTTTGACGGTGTTTTATATTTAGTAATGGGTCGTCCTGACTCCATTCCGGCCCGTAAAAAATGGACACAAAGTCTGTGCAACGAGCATGCTGCTGTGCTAGCAATCACGATCCCAGATGTGGTGACGTAAAGGTTACAGTTAATCGAAGCGCAGGAATGCACGATTGATCAGTTTCAGCAAGAGCAATCGGAACGACAGACCGATGACGTGGCGGAAATTTCGTTAAGTACCATTTCACAAGACCAAAGTCCGGTCGTGAAAATGCTTAACTCAACCCTTTTTGATTCTTTACAGTCGCGAGCCAGTGATATCCAGCTGAAAAGTATCGATGATGGTCTTATCTTCAAATACCAGATTGATGGCGTGTTGCAATTCATCACGCAAGTGCAAGGTAGCGATTGCACCGAATAGACGATCTCGCGCATCAAGGTAATAGGCGGGATGGATATTGGGGAGCGTCGCATTCCACAAGATGGCCGTTTCAAAGCCTGTATCCAAGCGCGGAATATCGATTTTCGCGTATCTGTCATGCCAAGTATTCAAGGCGAAGATGCAGTATTGCGAGTACTAGATAAATCCAGCCAGAATCAAACCATCAAACTCGATACGCTCGGCTTCGATGGACAAACCTTGGCGCGTATACGCAGTCTGGTAAAAATTCCGCATGGGATGGTGTTATTTAATGGGCCAACTGGCATTGGAAAATCGACTACCCTATATGCCATGCTGTCAGAGCTGAATATTGGCGAAGAGAAGCTGATTACCATTGAAGATCTGGTCGAGTATCAATTCCAGGGTGTGTTGCAAATTCCTGTTAATGACAAGAAAGGCCTGACTTTTACCAAAGGCCTGCGCTCTATTTTACGGTATGACCCAGACATCATTTTAGTCGGTGAAATCCACGATATGGAGATCGCAGGGATTGCCGTTCAGGCAGCGCTGACGGGGCATTTGGTGTTGTCTTCGATTCATGCAAACGGCGTCTTTAGCGTCCTGGAGTGGTTTCTTTATATGGGCGTTGAAGCTGCCAATCTAATGGAAGCGCTGAATGGTGTGATAGCACAGCGACTGGTCCGGCATAATTGTTCTGCGTGTGCAGTCCTTATGATTGATGCTGCGTAGATAACGTTGGCAAAAAAATATCTGACCGATTTATCCGATTTATCTAATGCGTCCCATGTATTGCAGTCAACTGAAGAAGCCGTCGCTATCAATTTGATGACAGGGCCGGGATGTGAAGCGTGTCGCTTCACCGGCTTTCATGGGCGTATTGCAATTGGTACATTGGTCGAAATTCTACGTTGTAGCTTTATTTTAGCGACTACGCGCTTGCCCTTGAAATGCTAACCGTAATACCGCCGCCGGATACAAATGGGAGTGCAATCCAGGAGAACGATAATACACCTTTATAGAAGGGATAACCTGCCTATAGGCGCTGCAAACCGTTTACGTTTTGCGCTGATTACAGCGGCATTAGCGATGAATATCGTGGTAGGTTCGGGTTTATGGCAGGAAGTTAGCATGATGAACCGACAGAGCGAGCGTTTGCACGTTCAAAGCGCGCAGCTTGTCAATCTGCAACGTATTATCGATAAAGAAAAACGCGCGACGCAACTAGCCAATAAAACAACGCAGGTGCAAGCGCCATTGGAGAGCACTAACTCAGTACCGAAAAGGGTCAAGGCTGCATGGACAGACGAAATTAGTTTATTGCGCTTACAAACGGTATCCCGTGAATAATCGCCTGTTGTTACGTCTCAAAATCATGTGCCGCTGAATTGGATGATAAGGTCAAGGTGATCGTCGGCGGGTGGCTCCAAACGATATGCGCGGCACCAGTAGAGTGCTAGGTGTCTGCGGGCGAAGGATGATTTGGCGATGTCGCTTGCCCTTGTCAGCTATCAAATTCATAAGCTGACGCGCGGGCACCGGCGCGGACGGCATTGTCAAAGCAAAAACCGAAAAGGAGAAACCGGATATTCAGTCGGTGCTTTTTGTCGGATTTGCTAGCTAGTTCCGACATTTCTCCGGTACTGACCTCGGTGCAACTTTTGCGCTTCTTTACCTAAGCCAGAAGCAGGTCAAAGGAGTTACAGATTAAAGAAGTAGCGACACGGTTATCGGGGCCTTTCAAGAAGCCCTGTTCCGATCTATATTACGCACGTTGAGCAAGGCCAAGTCACACAGTATCACCATCGCGATGCTGGGACCGCAAACCAATCTCGCGCTGGCAATATGCAGGCACCAGAAATTACTCAATACCTCTGGAATTTCGTGGGGGGCAGTATTTGCTGGCGCTGCATGTGCAGCGGCTCTTACGGATTAAATGGGTCAGTGTGGATGCCGATGAAGTTTATTTTCGCGACACCACGCACGGACTGCTTACATGGGCGGTGGCAACGTTGGTTGCCCGACGGCGGTTTTCTTGACAGGGGCAATGTGTGCACTAACAAGTGCAGTCATCGATGTTGGTGACACTGCATTAGGCGATAGTAATACAAATTTGATCGGCTATTTTTCGAACATGCTGTTGCGTGCAGACGCGCCTGGTACTAATGGCGCGCGGTATTGACAGTTCCAGTAACAATGCGCAGCCTGACCAACCCACTCAATCTAAGCAATCTGCCCAATCGACTCCGGCGGATATGACATCGTCTGCTTATAACAACGGCATGCGTGCTGAAATTGTTGGTATTTTCGCTAATGATCTTCGCGTTGGCTCATTGGCGCCTGATGGTAAGTAATATCTGACGAGCCAGATTACCCAACATACAGGCCTGTCCCAGGAAAACGCAGAGAAGCGGGTGGATGAGGTTTATGCTCACTTAACGAAGGCAAAGTCAGAAGCTGAGAATGCTGCAAAAGACAATGCTGAAAACGCCCGTAAGATTGCTGCACATTCCACGTTATGGATGTTTGTTGCATTGCTTCTAGGCCCGTTCTTTGCAAGCTTGATGGCAAATCTTGGCGGCAGACAACGGGATCGAGTACAGGTAACGTCGTAAAGTCGTGATTAAGTAGGCAATAGTTAGTGCGTGTGTTGGTCTTAACTTAGAAGATGATGATGACATCGATTTCATCATCACTCATCGGAATACCGATTCCGATCATTATTTTGATTGGGTTGTGAACTTAATCGGTACGCGCAATAGTGCTGATAAATGCACACCACAGATTAGATGTAGAAAAAAGCTGTGTAGACGCAATATACTGTTCGTAAATACAGATAAAAAATAATATAACTTTCTGATACCTAGTAATTTCATGTTATCTACAACAACAGAATATTGATAGGTATGTTGATTAATATTTGTTAATATTGGGGAGAAGTTGAGGTGCAGGCAGCATTGGTGCAGTCTGCTGCTTTGCCAACTCGTTTGGTTGTTAATTTTGGAAGGACATATTATGGCAACAGGTACCGTCAAGTGGTTTAATGATTCAAAAGGCTTCGGTTTTATTACTCCAGATGATGGAGGGGAGGATCTATTCGCTCACTTTTCAGCGATTCAAATGGGGGGGTTTAAAACACTCAAGGAAGGACAAAAAGTAACGTTTGATGTTACGCAAGGCCCCAAGGGAAAACAGGCATCTAATATTCAAGACCCCAAAGGGTAGGTATCTACTTATTTGATCAAGGCTCCCATTCCTTGGAGATTGGTGAGCCTTTCTTGCGAAATGACAAGATAATGTATTTTCTAATTTTTAGTATGAACGATATCTTTTTATTCATCTTACAAAAAGCAG
This sequence comes from Glaciimonas sp., assembly GCA_014377145.1. The sequence continues at coordinate 3,956 of JACMQE010000329.1, forward strand.
TGAATACTTTATGTTATTAAAGAAATTGCAATGATTATATTTTGATTGGCTTCATGGCCCGAAATCCTTTTTTCACGAAGAAGACAGTATGAAACAGCATCTCCGCTCGACTTTTTGACGATACCGGGATTTGTGGAATGAATGGATCTTTAGCTGTGCTTACACGGTTGTTTAATATTTGAGTCAGTCAGTATCTACGGAGAACAAATCACATTATTAGGACTTACGTAAATCGTCCCGTCAACGAGACTATTAAAATTTTTCTACGAACAAGTGCCCTAGCATGGCCAAGAATGTAGAGCGTTAATGCGCGATTTGTGTAAATCTTCTTAATCAACAGCAGCTCGAAATAAACTGGCTAATCGTGGTTCAATCCGAAATAGAAGTTGCAAATGGAATTAAAGCTTCAACGATAGTACCGCAGTTGTTCTCGCCGCATTGAACACTAAACGTCCCTCCAAGTATTAAAATTCGTTCGCGCATCCCCAGAAGCCCATGTGATTTTGGTTTTTCCAACGCGTCGGTCGGAATACCAACACCATCATCAAGGATTTGCAACCATAGCCCGGATGTTTTATGCTTTAGTGAGATTTTTACGTGAGAAGCATGTGCATATTTAATCACGTTATTAAGTGACTCTTGAGTAATACGGAACAACGCAATTGCCCAGGCCGGATCAATTTTTTCAAAATCTTCGCTGATATCTGTCTCGTACGTCAAACCGCCGATTTGTGCAATATTTTCGCAATGACTTTCTATTGATGCTGCCAATCCTAGATTGTCCAACATGCTGGGACGCAAGTTCTCTATAATGCGGCGCTTTAAATTTACTGTTTCTTGCAGAGCCTCCTTAGCACTTGTCAACTGACTAATGATATCTGGCGTGGAATTATTAAGTTCCACTGCAACGTTGGAGAGCGTCATTCCGATAACCGTCAAGGCAGAGCCCATTTCATCGTGTAACTCACGCGCTAATTTAGCTTTTTCTTCTTCCGAGACTTTTAGTAAATGATGTGACAATATGGATAACTGTCGTGTACGGGCCAATACCGTTTTTTCCAAATTTTCGTTGACTAATTTTAGCTGATTTTCAACCACTCTTTGTTTTGCAAAGTTGGTTTGGATCAGGCGATAAAAAATAACTAAAATTAATAAACTCATACTATTGACGATATTGCTAATCCAAATGACACGGTTAAATTTAAGACAAAATCGGAAAAATTGAACAACTTCGGGTAAAACGCCTTTTTGGTAGAGGGCAATGCCTTCATCGAATTTTCCCAACTTACATGGACACAGGATTCTTCTTAGCAAGCTTCCAAGGCATTAGAAAGGTCTGGTTTCCAGAAATGTAGTAGGCATACAAGCCACTCTCTGCATCCATGATCAATAAATTAATATTTTTCAAGTGGACCTTGATGCTCCATCTGGTCATTATTTTGTTTGATTTTTTGTAGATTTTTATAATTCGTGAGAGCTGTTCCGGTAAATTTAATGAGATATATAAAAAATAAAACTATCACATAGCGTGGTGAAGACACAGAAGAAATTTTTTCACTTATTTTTATCCGAGTTAGTCGATGTCGTTATTAAAACAATTAGAGATTAGCGTGTGCTGATCGTAGTGAGAATAATCTCTACTGAAATAATTTTTTTAATAAAACAATTTTAAAGAAAAAATTATTAATCTTCGGAATAATTTTTAATTCTATAATTTATGATTTTCATCTTTGGTAGTATTAATTTCTTCTAAGAAGCTATTCGAAATCTTATTAAATTTTATTTGTCTATCGATAAACTGCATAGATGAGAAAAAACGATACATAAGCGAAAAACAGTTTAATAAAATTCTGTTATTTTGTATTTGCTCAAAAGCGGCTGCAAATGGGACATGGTGCCGAGTAATTTTTTGGCTAAAAGTACGGTGTATCACTACGTTAAGTTATGGAAAGAAAAGCCATCGACAAATGTGCCGAGCCTGCTTGAGCAGGCTTTAAAAAATGTGGTTGGTGAGGTCGTACCTGCAATGAACGCAACAAAAACACGACATTGCTTACCCACCCGGTCAGGCGTGAATTGTAATGCCGAACCCACCACGAGAATAGTTGAGCGCTTGTTTCCCTTTTTTTAGCAGCACCGACGGCCTATTGACGGGCACGCATTAACGTGCTGTCTATTGAAACTTCATCAACATAATAGAGAGAGGATCATTGGCCCCGCTATGCCCTCTATTACCCGCTTTGCTGCAATAACGAGGCTAGTCGTTCTCATTGATCATAGCGTAACATATGGGCACTCTTTGAATCCCGAATATAAACACAGTTTTGAAAAAGTTAACAGCTTTTTATATGTTAACACGCCCCAAATGAATCTGGGATCGTGCTGGGTTGGTGCGATCAGTCCTCGCATCGCGACTTCCATTTTTTTGTTCTTGCCACAAATTTGGTGGTATTTATTAATACGAAGCCAATGTTTGGCTGCATTTTTTTATGGTTATCTGCTGACATTACAGCAGGATGGGCTGGTGCGTACAAATGATTCAATCGCAGTAAATTTAACGCATTAAATTTAATATATTGAAGAAAGCTTGAGATGAACGATAAATTAGTGCCTTATGGCAATGACGATATGCTCCCGGTTGGGATGCTGGCGAATGGAAGCGGCATATTTAAAGCGATGGAAAATGTTGCTGTACGTAAAAATAATATTGATGGATGGCAGCCTTTTTATTATGAAAAAATTTCGGCGACCGAATTTGAAGTTACTGGTGGTATTCCTGCCATCATCGATAATGCAAAAAAATGGCCAGAATCGCATACCACTGTGATTGTTTCTGAAGAAGAATTGGCACAAGAATTAGCAGAAACTTCAGGAAATAGAACACTCGATACTAACGATAACGTAGAGCCTGTCATTGGTGCGGATGAGGCGCAATCCATGCTTTTTGCAGCTGACGGCACAGGAATAGAAATGGGAGGCAGTAGTCCAAAATACATGACGGTGATTTTACGCATGCCAACTGACGCGATCGGGCATCAACGTATCACTGAAGTGCTTGCCCTCAACAAAAACTTTTTTGGAGCCGTTATCATAGCAACGGCATTTCAGGACGATATTTTAGTAGGTAAATTTTTGCAAAATAACTGAGCAAAAAATAGATATTTCACGGAAATAAATGTATTAACTGAAATTATTAAAAAATATTTTTTGATCGAAAATCACATTGTATTAAAAGTAATATTTTAGCATCCAATTTGCTAATTTGTATCTATCCAAGTTGCCTTTATTCGTTAGAAAATCTTTCGGTATTTCCGGTCGAAAGAACTTATTGAGAAAAATATAGGGCGAGTATTTGGGTCTGCGTGAAAAATTAGTATTGGCCCTGCTTGGTACATCCCTCTTAGTATTGTTGCTGGCAGCGGCGGCTGGCAAGAAGTTGAATCAATGCGCTCTCATCTGGGCACTGCCTTTAATACGAATTTAACGTTGCTCAATCGTGAGTGGATTCTGGAACCCGTTAGTCGTGAGTTGGCGCTATCGCTTCGGCTAGCGGAAGCGATAGCGATGCGTCAGTGGTTTCTTGAAGAGAGCAACGAGAAAAAGAGAACAGAGGCCTTGGAGGAGGCGGAAGATTTTCGTGCCGATTTTACCGATAAGTCTTATTTTTTGGTCTCGGCGTTATCGGGTAATTACTATTTCAACGCTACTAAATAATAAAAATTTGCATCGAAGTGATGAGCCCAAGGCACAAATAACACTCCCCATCATGGCAGGACGATTGCAAAGCACTTATGTGGATAGCGGCGTATCTCTTTCAGACTTTTTGAGCATATTGGTACGACTGCCTGCATCGCAGTATACGTTTGAACCCACCAGCGCCGGAAATTTTATTTCCGTGGATATTCAGCACAGATATCGGGGAAGGGTGGCTGCTGTTGCTTCTGCGTCAGAAGTTGCCACAGAGGCGACAACACCATACATGAAAACATCCGTGGCTGAGACAACTTCCTCATCAGGATATAGAGAAGTAACAAGCACCGTAGTGACAATTACAGAATCAGCGAGCATGGCATCTGCAAGTCCAAAAACGGTGGATGAGCATGCTTTTGACACGAAATAATACACCTTACTACTTTAAGCCGGAAAATCAAGCGACAGCATCTTCCATTGGCAGCCGCTTTTAAGCAAATACAAGATCGCGCAAAAGACCCCTTACGTCAGCAGTAGCTATTATGCAATAAGATTGCATGCTATTTATGCTATTAACATGGCATCCTGAAAATGAACAGTAAGATGCTAAGTAGCGGCAATACTAAGTATCAAGGAATGATTGTTCGTGCCTTGGCCAACAAACGGAAAGTAGAAATTTGACATAATATAAATTATACGAAATCATTACTTCTGAAAGCTGTTTTGAAAAAGTCCCCTCCAAGACATCAGCAATCTGACGACAAAGCCGCCACCGACCGATTCCGTACCAGCTCGACCCAGTACGAAGCGCCAATGGCCAACGCATCATCATTGAAATCGTAATACGGGCTATGTAAAGGCGTCGACGTTTCTCGGTCCACACCTAACCAGATGTACGCGCCAGGCATACAGTTCAGCATGAACGCAAAGTCTTCAGATGCCATGGAGGGAACGCAATTACTGTTCACGTTGCTTTCGCCCACAGCAGCGTTGGCCGCGCGGATCGCAATATCGGTTTCGGCAGAGGCGTTGATGGTCGCCGGGTACACGTTCTGATAAGAAATGGTCGCGCTCGCCCCATGCGCTTTGGCAGTGCCTTCACTGAGTTCGATCAGCAGTTCATGGATACGGCGTTGTGTCGCCATCGAAAAGCAGCGCACTGTGCCTCTGATCAGCGCGGTATCGGGTAATACATTCCAAGCCTCTCCGCCATGCATTTGCGTGACACTGACCACGGCTGTTTCTTGCGGCGGCAGGCGGCGGCTGACGATGGTCTGCAGAGCCAGAACCAGATGACTGGCGCAGATGAGGGAGTCGATAGACGTCTCCGCCATCGCCGCATGACCGCCTTGTCCCTGGACCAGAATTTCGAAGGTGTCAAAGGAGGCCATCATGGGTCCGTGATTGATCGCAAAGCGCCCTAATGCTAGGCCAGGCCAGTTATGCATGCCAAATACCATGTCACAAGGGAAGCGTTCGAACAGTCCGTCTTCGACCATTGCACGGCCACCGCCAGCGGATTCTTCAGCGGGTTGAAAGATGAAATTAACCGTTCCACGCCATGCGCTATCCTGGCTTAACGTGATCGCTGCACCAAGCAGCATTGCAGTGTGTCCATCATGTCCGCACGCATGCATCTTGCCATTAAGTCGAGATTTATGCGGGAACACGTTTTTTTCCAGCAGCGGCAGCGCATCCATATCCGCGCGCAAGCCGATCCTGGCCCCTTCTCCTCTTGTCAATGTGCCGACCACGCCAGTACGGCCGATGCCTTCATGCACGGTAATGTCGTGTGCGAGTAGCACCGACGCAACCAGTTTTGCGGTCGATACTTCCTCAAATGCCATCTCCGGGTCGGCATGCATCGTATGACGCCAGTTGGTCATTCTAGTGATCAGATTTTTATCCAAATACATCGTTTACCTTTATGGCGGTTATGTGGATCGGAGCGCATCGGTGCGACGACCGGCGCTTATCATCGCATTGAAAATGTGTAGTAATGTCGGTAGATTAGTGTACGAAAAACTGTGCGATCAAGGTTGCCCCAAGGAAAGTGCCGGCGTTCGCGGCGAACGAAACCACGACGATTCTCCATCCCAGGCGACGAAATGCGGGAATATCTTTGACGATCGATAGGCCAGCCATGGAGAGGATAGGTGTGATAAGAGCCAGGAAATTGATCTTCGCGGTCAGTGCGCTGATCTGTTCCGCCCATGGACATATGGGCGAGGTCAATACCATCGCTACCAACGATACCCAGCACACCGCGGGAATTTTTTTACCCGTAGCGTGGTTCAGCAATACGCCGATCAGTACCGCACCCAGCAGGATTGCCATTCCGGGAATCGCGTCGAGCGGATTGCTGCCGCGCGCGATCCAGTCGCCAATCATTGCCAGACCAGCCGACAGCACCCAGGCGCAGACAATCCCTGTCGCACCCAAGGCAGCGGTGTGATCGACGGTGTGATCGACTTTTGTTTCTTCATGCAGCGTCGACAAACCCGATGCTCTGCCCAGAATCGGCTCCAAAACCCGATAACCCCAAACTGCCATCGGCAATGAAACAAACAGCGTGAAGTAGGTGCCGATAGTGGTTGTAATGAGATTGCTAGCTGCGGCGAACGTCATGACTTGTTTGGCAATTTCCGGTGTCTGTTGCGCGGCGATCGCGCCGGAGGCGGCCACCATCATACTGCCCGAGCCGACGCCAGATCCCATCGCCAGGGCAATGGGATCGAAGATGTTTAGACTGGCAGTAAAGCCTGCCAGAATGGCAATGAACACAGCGCCGAATACAGTGCCGGTCAGATACTCTGCCAGAACACCGCGCCCCTCAGGAGAGTCCATGCCGTACTTTTCGCCAATGATGGCGAGGCTCGGTTCGCGACCTACAGAAAACGTCGCACCAATCGCTTCGCGTTTGATTCCCAACAGCAACGCCAATGGCAAGCCAAACAAGATTGTGCCGACGAAATGCCCAAATTCCTGAAATACCAGCGCCCATCCCGATGCCACAATCTGGGGTAGCGACGAACCTACTAACAGGCCAAGTTTTGCAATGAAAAGAAGCAGTGCCGGCTGCAGAATCATCGCCGCTTTGAATTGCATACTGGTTTCGATACCTAGTGAGGCGGGAAGGTAATTTTTTGCCATGCCAAACCCAGCACCTATTAGCAGCGCCCAAATCATCGGTAGCAGCACAATTTTGCCGGGCCCGATGTTGAAGGAAAAGGGGCCAATCAGCTCGGCAATGATGACGATGATCAATGCGAAAAAATAGAGCTTTGCAAAGCGAAAACCTTCATTGCTGTTCATCGTTTTGTAGTTGTTCATGTTGTTTTTTTATTATTTAAAAAGAGTGCATTCGACAGGTTATCATAATCTGATCACGCATGTATTTGTATCTATAATC
>JACMQE010000330.1 GCA_014377145.1 Glaciimonas sp.
GAACCATCATTGTTATAGTTCCTTAAAAACAAAAGGGTGAGACACAATAGGGCCCACTCTAAAACACATACCCGCAAAAACGCGGGTATGAAAAATTACTTTATATCTTTCCAGTACGACGCATTCAAGCGCCATACTAAAACGAAGAATAAACCAAGAAACAGAAGAACCCACACCCCCAAGCGCTTACGGGTATTTTGTGATGGCTCTCCCATCCACTCCAAGTACGACACCAGATTTGCAATAGCATTGTCATATTCCAAAGTCGTCATTTTTCCTGGTGTTACCTGTTCAAATTTAGAGAATCTATGCTCGACTTTACCCTCTTCTTCCGGGTTCTTGATACCATCAAATTTGGCAGTACGAATGCCTTCCACTTCCCACAATACATGGGGCATTGCAACGTTTGGGAATACCATATTGTTCCAACCAGTTGGACGGGTTTCATCCTTATAGAAGGTCCGTAGATAAGTATAGAGCCAATCAGGGCCAGATCCCGCTTCAGATGCTTTAGCCCGTGCAATCATCGACAAATCTGGCGGTGCAACGCCAAACCATTCTGTAGCGTCCTTTGTCACCATCGCGACGTGCATCAGATCACCCACTTTATCGCTGGTGAATATTAAGTTAGCCTTGATTTGGTCTTCAGTCAAACCAATGTCACGAAGGCGGTTATAACGCATCAACGATGCTGAGTGGCAATTCAAACAATAATTTACAAACAATTTGGCACCACTTTGCAAAGCCGACATGTCTTTGGTGCGATCTGGCGCTTTATCAAGCGGATAATCACTTTCAATAGCAAAAGCCAGCGCCGGCAGGAGCACGAAAGTCGCAATCAAACTTTTTAGCAATTTCATGTATATCCTCTTTGCGGCTTAGTGCGGATAATAGGTAACGCGATCAGGAACTTGCTTAAATGTACCCATTGCGCTCCACCATGGCATCAACAAGAAGAAACCAAAGTAAATGAAAGTGCAAACCTTCGAGACAACTGAGCCAATAGCCGAAGGTGGTTGTACACCTAGGTAACCAAGCACCACGAAAGTAATCCCAAACAAGATGTAAACATATTTATGCCAACTTGGACGATAGCGAATTGACTTGACTTTAGAGCGATCCAACCAAGGTAATCCTGCCAGAATAAACACTGAAACGCCCATCATCACGAAGCCAAAAAACTTCGCATCAAATACAAACATCGCAGCAATAATCACCAGACCAATCACTGTTGCAATCATTTTCAATATAGAAGCTAGATTAGATTTCAACCACAACAAACCAACAAAAGCAGCAATGCCGACTTGCAGATAAACAATAAAGTCGGCTGTTACAGCCCGCAAAATCGAATAGTAAGGTGTGAAATACCATACTGGCGCGATATGTGAAGGTGTTTTGAGCGAGTCGGCGGGAATAAAGTTGTTGTACTCAAGGAAATAGCCTCCCATTTCAGGGCCAAAAAATACGACTGTACTAAACACGATCAGGAAAACGGCAACTGACATGACATCATGCACTGAATAGTACGGATGAAAAGGAATACCATCTAGCGGAACACCCTTAGCATCAACAGTGTCTTTGATTTCAACACCGTCAGGGTTATTCGAGCCAACTTCATGCAATGCAATGATATGAGCAACTACAAGCCCGATCAGTACCAATGGGATAGCAATGACATGAAATGAGAAGAAGCGGTTCAGAGTTGCATCAGAGACAACAGAATCACCACGGATCCAAAGCGCTAAGTCAGGACCGATAAAAGGAATCGTACCAAACAGGTTGACGATAACTTGCGCACCCCAATAAGACATTTGGCCCCATGGCAGTAAATAGCCCATAAATGCTTCGCCCATCAGACACAAGAAAATACCTATCCCGAACAGCCAGACCAGCTCTCGTGGTTTGCGATAAGAGCCGTATAAAAGGCCGCGTACCATATGCAGATAAACCACAATGAAAAATGCTGACGCGCCAGTGGAGTGCATATAGCGCACTAACCAACCCCAAGGCACATCCCGCATGATGTACTCAACTGAAGCAAATGCTAATGTTGCATCTGGTTTGTAATGCATTACTAAAAAAATACCGGTAACGATTTGAATCACTAGCACTAACAATGCAAGCGAGCCAAACACATACCAGAAATTGAAATTTTTTGGTGCGTAGTATTCGGAAAGATGTGCCTTCCAAGTGGAAGTCAGCGGAAAACGTGCATCAACCCAATTAAGCACTTTGTCAGCAATTGGCGCGTTGGCCGGGCGCTTCTTTTCGTGAAATGCCATGATTAAGTCTCACCTTTCTCGTCTTTGCCAATCAGAATCTTGTTGTCCGACAAATACATATGCCTTGGAACATCAAGATTGTTTGGGGCAGGCTTATTCTTAAATACGCGACCCGCCAGATCGAAAGTCGAGCCATGGCATGGGCAGAGAAAGCCACCTTCCCAATCATTAGGCAATAAAGCTTGCGCGCCAGGAGTAAATTTGGATGATGGCGAGCAACCCAGATGGGGACAAATACCGACCAATACTAATGTTTCCTCGTGACCTACATGACCACGATTATTTGCTTTATTTTTGCAGTAGTCTGGAAGATCCATATTGTACGACTTGAGCGAATCCGGATCGGCGACTTCAGAAGCGGTATGTTCCAGTCCCTTCATTTGCTCCGGGGTACGTTTCATGATCCATACTGGTTTGCTCCGCCATTCAAAAACCTTCATTTCCCCTGGTCTTATGCTGGAAATGTCAGTTTCTAATGGCGCCCCCGCGGCTTTGGCGCGCTCCGACGGCTGGAAGGTAGAGACGAAAGCCATCGCTGTGGCCAATCCGGCCACGCCGCCCGCTGCGCACGTGGCGACAAGCAAACCACGCCGACCTGAATCGATCTGCTTTTCGTTATTCATGCCAATCCTAATCAGTCAAAATACGAAAATCTGCGTGAAACTGCTGTTGATTCTTGATTATATCGAAGCTGAACGCTGTTTTAAAAGAAATAGATACTCGTGCACTTAAATTCGTGGAATTTCTTATTTAAATCGTCGAGAAATTAGCGTAGTAGAAAAGATCTTTCTTTTACATGTAGGAGATTTTCCACCTATAGCTGTCCTGGAAACCCATTCAGAATATTACTGCGCAAATATGACTGGGACGCATGCGCTGCTCAAAATCCTCATTTATCAAATTAAATTCTAGTTTCTGAGCTGCTCTTCACCCCGCTCATGGCTAAGTCAGCGTAGCTGAGGCTACAGATCCCAAATAGATTCTAAGATGTCTAAAAATTCAAGGTGTAATAACGCTATCAATCGATGTGCGATATAAAATAAGGTTTTATTGCAACAATTGAATTTGGAGAAAACCCATTATGAGCATGCTTGAAGAATTCAAGGCCTTTGCGATAAAGGGCAACGTCATTGATCTAGCGGTCGGCGTCATCATTGGTGCCGCATTCAGTAAAATTGTCGACTCACTTGTGCAAGACATCTTTATGCCAATCGTGGGTAGAATTTTTGGTGGTCTTGATTTTTCAAATTACTACTTTCCACTGAACGGGCAAGCGACCACCTTGACGTTGATAGAAGCTAAAAAGGCGGGGACAGTATTGGCGTACGGAAATTTTTCTACAATTTTGCTCAACTTCCTCATTTTGGCTTTTATCATTTTTCAAATGGTTCGCTTGTTCAACAAAGTCAGAACCACAACGCCACCAGTTGAGGATCCTGAAAACACAATCTTATTACGTGAAATCCGCGATTCACTCAAAAAGTAAGAAGATAACGTAGAATTCAGACAATTTTTCAGGTAACTCAAAAGTCCGTTTAATTTACAAAATTTTTTGTTAAACGTGTTTAAAATAAAACACATAGAAACAAGAATGAAAAGCTGCCCCATCGATATGCATACGCTAATCTAACTCTCTCCAAGCCTTCACAGCGTCTACCTTAGCACCTACTAATTGCTCCGTTATGGTTACCCCTGAATATAGGCGTACCTCCTCAAATAGTTAGCAACTGCTGAATCACCCATATTTTGCGAAGGAAATCGAATTGTCTTCCCCTGATCTACAACCGACACAATTAAAAATCTGGCTTGCCGCCGTTGCGAATAAAGATGCCAGTGCCTTTCGTTTTTTATATGATGCTACATCATCGAAACTGTTTGGATTCGCCCTGCGTATATTAGTTAAGCGAGAAGCTGCAGAAGAGGTCTTGCAAGAAAGTTTCATCAGTATATGGAATAACGCGGATAGCTATCAAGCCAGCCTAGCTGCACCGATGACCTGGATGACGACGATCGTGCGTAACAAGGCTTTTGATATTTTGCGCATAACCGACCATGATAATGAAATTGATGCGGATACCTTTGACAAAAAAGTCCTAACCGCGATGGAAAGTACCGACCCTACGCCGCTAGAAGCGCTGCAATTAAGTGCCGATTCGAAAGCACTCGCGACCTGTCTTGGGCGGCTTGAAAGCTTCCATCGAAAAGCGATAGCATTAACTTTTTATCATGATCTATCTCATAGCGAGGTTGCAGATCAACTGAAGCTCCCCATTGGGACCATTAAAACATGGATCCGGCGCGGATTAGAGCGATTACGGATCTGTCTCGGGAAGCTGGAGCAAGCTTAATGAATATTCTTCACAACCAAGCATTAGTAGATAAATTAGCAGCAGAGTATGTGCTTGGCACGTTGCGGGGCGGAGCACGCCGCCGCTTTGAGAACTACCTGCCTAACAGTGCTGCTCTACGTCTTACGGTGGCGGAATGAGAAAATCGCTTGCACCCAATGGCGCAGCTCGCACCTGATGCAAAACCGCAGACCAAAGTTTGGATAGCCATCGAGAAATACCTGGGCCTAGAAATGATCGCGGCGCGAAAACGTCAGGCAACATTTTGGCTATCCTTGCGTGAAGACCTCAGTTTCTGGCGTGGACTTGGCTTATTGTCTACCACGGCGACGTTGGTTTTAGTATCCCTGCTGCTGACTAAAAAATTTGTGCCTATCCCAGTGGCACCGGCAATTTCTTATGTCGCGATGTTAAATGACGAAAAAGCAACACCAATTGCCGTAGTCACTGCTGGGCAGAATGGACAGATGATGGTGAAAGTTGTTGCACCGCAATTGGTAACGGCTGATAAGAGTCTAGAATTGTGGGCCTTGCCCAAAAAAGGGCCACCGCGTTCATTGGGTCTGGTGGCGGCAAGTGGCAGCATGACATTACCTTTGCCAACCGATGCCAAACCCAGAATCGATACCTTTATTGGCGGTAACGTTAGAACCAAAAGGCGGCTCACCTAACCCAAACGGACCGACCGGGCCTGTCATATTCAAGGGTGCGTGGGTACAGATTTAGATAAGGTGTTGTAGCGACGCATCGGAAGGTGCGTCGCTTTTCTATGCCACTCAAATCACATATTGGATCGTCTACAGAAAAAAGTTAACAATGATTTAAAGATGATTAAAGATAATGAGTTGCGCGTTTCTCAAGACCAACTAATAATCAACCAATGTTCTGATAACGATTTTCTAAAAGAATATATTAATCATCTACTGATGATTACCCATCGTAATAATCCGCATCGCAAATCGGTACAAAAAAAAAGCCACACCGTACCACAGCCTTCGGAGCCACGTTATATGGTGGAACTCCGATAACCGCACCTCTACTCCCTCATTAATTGCTGCTTCAATTTTTTGTCGCAACGTCAGGGCAAAGACCGCATCACGTATCGCGACGTTAGCCTCCTGATTCACTAACAAACTCAAACCATCGTAGTTACTCGAGCCCACTGTCGCCCATTCCGCGTCGATCACTGCGACTTTTGCATGCAGCGCAGTCTTACGATATTCGACAATTCTGATTCCTGCATGAAGCAGTTTCGGATAATAAGAGTGGGTCACAGCATCCTGCAAACGGTAATGCCCTACCCCCAACAGCAGCGTCACCTTCACCCCACGCTTCGCCGCAGATACTAACGCCTGGCGTAATTTACGACCTGGCGCAAAATACGGATTCGCCAGCAACGCGCTTTCATGTGCATGCCCGAGTGCTTGCATGTAAGCACGCTGGATAGTCCGTCGATTGCGCAGATTGTCACGAATCACCAAACTCGCCAATGCAGGGCCATGAGACGAGGTACTAAACCCAATCCTTGTTCGTTTAAATGCATACCAACGCGCCCGTAATTTCATATCGCCCATACGCATCCACTGCGCTTCTA
>JACMQE010000331.1 GCA_014377145.1 Glaciimonas sp.
AATATGGAATTTATCCAGTTTCATCCTACTTGTTTGTATCATCCTTATGCCAAGTCATTTTTGATTACGGAAGCGATCCGTGGCGAAGGTGGCTTACTGAAGCTACCCGATACCGAAGGGGAAGACGCTGGCAAACGCTTCATGCCGGATCATGATGACCGTGAAGAACTAGCTCCGCGCGACATTGTTGCCCGTGCAATTGACTTCGAGATGAAAAAGCGCGGCCTAGATCACGTCGATTTGGATATCAGTCACAAATCGCCTGAATTTTTAAAAGAACATTTCCCGACAATTTATGCCCGCTGCCTAGCACTCGGCATCGACATTACTACGCAGCCAATTCCAGTCGTCCCAGCGGTGCATTTTACCTGCGGCGGCGTGGTAACGGACCTAAGTGGCCGTACCGATCTGCCCGGTCTATACGCAGTTGGCGAGACGGCTTACACCGGCTTACACGGTGCGAATCGACTGGCTAGTAACTCACTGCTTGAATGCGTCGTGATTGGTCGGGCCACTGCCAAATATATTGAGCAGCAACCTAAATCTAAAGCTCTTCCGCTTCCTGCCTGGGATGAAAGCCGTGTTATTGATGCTGATGAAGAGGTCGTGATCGCCCATAACTGGGATGAGTTACGCCGCTTCATGTGGAATTATGTCGGAATCGTTCGCACCAACAAACGCTTAGAACGGGCGCAGCATCGGATCAGATTGTTAAAAGAAGAAATCGATGAATATTACGCGCATTTCCGGATCAGTCGGGATTTGCTGGAACTGCGTAACTTGGTGCAAGTGGCATCGCTAATTGTTGAAAGTGCGTTGTCACGACGCGAAAGTCGTGGGCTGCATTATAGTCAGGATTATCCTGAGACGTTGGCTAAGGCATTGCCGACTGTGTTGACACCTGAACGACGTTGATGGTAGTTTGCTTTTTGGCTGTGGGTCATTGAACCGGATATTGCTCGATGCATGGAGCAATATCCGGTTCAATGATAAGCAACTTCTACTCCACAACTCTCAAAGAATAATCCACCGCCCGAATATCCTTAGTCAAACTACCAATCGAAATCCGGTCAACGCCCGTCTCTGCAATAGCCCGTACAGTCGTCATATTAATGCCGCCCGAAGCCTCCAATAGCGCCCTACCCTCGGTCAGACTAACTGCATCCCGCATGGCACCAAGACTGAAATTATCAAGCAATACCGAAGTTGCACCTGCCGTCAGTGCCTCATCGAGTTCACCTAGGCCCTCTACCTCTACTTGAATAGTGACGCTCGCATTCAAGCTTAGGGCAGCGCGCATAGCAGCACTAATGCCACCAGCCGCAGCAATATGATTTTCTTTAATCAGAATGCCGTCATACAAGGCAAGTCGCTGATTGTGACCACCACCCACTCGTACCGCATATTTTTGTGCCAATCGCAAGCCCGGCAAGGTTTTCCGTGTATCGAGAATTTTAGCGTTCGTATCTGAGATCAAAGTAACGAAACTGCGCGTAGAAGTAGCTACACCGGATAATAATTGCAGAAAATTGAGCGCACTGCGTTCGGCAGTAAGCAAGCCACGGGCCGGCGCAAAAATGCTGCAAACAGCGCTATCGGCACGCATCAAATCGCCCTCGGCATAATGCCAGTCAATCCGAATCCGACTATCCAACTGCTGCATCACTACCTCAAACCAAGGTGCACCGCAAAGAACCGCCTCTTCACGCAAAATGACACGTGCTTTAACCCTGGCATCGGTAGGTACCAACATGCCGGTAAAATCACCAATACCAACATCTTCGGCAATCGCCACATTGATATTATTCTCAAAAGCATTTTGCAATGCTTCATCAAACGGTGCAAAACGGTTTTTTAATGTGCTGTTGATACTACTGATAAAAGAATTCATGCAGGACCGATTCCTGAAAATAATGTTTGTTCTTGCGCCAGGTCAATGGACGGACGGGTATTCGCCTTGCGCTCAGCTGCAAAATCAAGCATACGATCAATACAGACCACGGCCTTGCGGCTAGTTTCTGCGTCAACGTGAATTTCATTGGAATCTGACTTTAGCACATCAGCCAGATTCTGCAAACCGTTCATCGCCATCCATGGGCAATGTGCACAACTCTTACAGGTGGCACTATTGCCGGCAGTCGGCGCATCGATGAAGCGTTTACCGGGCGCAGCCATGCGCATTTTGTGCAAAATTCCATTGTCGGTAGCCACGATAAATTCATCGACATCCAAGGTCTGCGCAGCGGCGATCAATTGAGAAGTAGAGCCAACGACATCAGCCTGAGCAACCACATCCTGCGGTGATTCTGGATGGGCTAAAACCTTAGCACCAGGATGCTCTCGGCGTAGCAATGCCAGTTCAAAACCTTTGAACTCGTCATGCACCAGACAAGACGCTTGCCACAGCAACATATCTGCGCCGGTCTTTTTCTGAATATATCCACCCAAATGCTTATCCGGTGCCCAAAGAATCTTTTTTCCCTGCGCGTGCAAATGGGCGACGATATCCAGTCCAATTGATGATGTCACCATCCACTCAGCACGGGCCTTCACAGCGGCACTGGTGTTCGCGTAGACCACTACCGTACGGTCCGGATGGGCATCACAAAAGGCACTAAATTCATCTGCGGGACAGCCCAAATCCAATGAACAGGTTGCATCCAGATCAGGCATCAATACGCGTTTAAACGGGCTAAGGATTTTGGATGTTTCACCCATAAACTTGACCCCAGCTACGACTAATGTTTGAGCTGGATGATCTCGACCGAAACGGGCCATTTCTAGCGAATCAGAAACGCAACCGCCGGTTTCTTCCGCCAAATCCTGTAAATCGGCATCGACATAATAATGCGCGACCAGAACCGCTTGTTTTTCTATAAGCAAGCGTTTAATCCGCACTTTCAAAGCCGTTTTTTCCTCATGTGAAGGTGGGGGGGGGGCAACACGTGCCCAAGCTTGCGCAGTAGAGCTGCAGCCTTGTGCCATTTGCGGGCGCTCGAATTCTACGGTTTTAATTAGTTGAGATGGGATGACGATAATGAACCTGCTATCTATTGAGAGGTCAAAATAGGAAATTAAATAAAACCCGAAAAACCGCGTCTCAGTCTCAGACAGAAAGCGGAGGTAATTTTACTGCCATCGCTGAATCGTGGCTGCAATATTAAATTATTTCTACCAAGAAAGATCTGCTGTACTATTATTTCACCGCAATTTATAAAGGACAATAAAAAAGCGCACCACATAATGCTTAGTGCGCTAGCGTTGCTTGTTACCGTTCTTCGTTAATGTTGCCCCTTACTTCAGCAAATACTGCCTTCTTATTCGATACCCTGACTACTAAGGTAATCTTCGTAGTTGCCCCGAAAATCAATAATTTCATTCTCTTTCACTTCTAGAATGCGGGTTGCTAGCGATGATACGAATTCACGGTCATGCGAAACAAAAATCAGCGTGCCAGCATATTTATCAAGCGCAATATTAAGCGATTCGATTGAATCCATGTCCATATGGTTGGTTGGCTCATCCATCAACAAAATATTATGGCGCCCCAACATCAGCTTGCCATAAGTCATACGGCCTTTTTCACCACCAGACAACACTTTTACTGATTTTTTGACGTCATCACCACTGAATAACAGGCGGCCCAGAATCGAACGTACTGCCTGATCGTCGTCACCTTCTTGTGTCCAGGCACCCATCCAGTCAGTCAATGTGATGTCAAAGGCGAAATTTTCAGTAGGGTCTTGCGGCATATACCCGACGTTGGCGTTTTCTGCCCACTTTACCAAACCAGTATCCGGCTCAAGCTTACAAATGTCGTTACCGCCGATGCTACGCAATAATGTCGTTTTACCTGCACCATTGGCACCGATGATTGCAATGCGCTCGCCCGCTTCAACCATGATGCTGAAAGATTTAAACAAAGCACGGTCATAAGTCTTACCAATACCTTGAATATCCACCGCGAGACGATGTAATTTCTTCTCACCATCGAAACGAATGAAGGGATTGGCCCGACTAGAAGGTTTAAGGTCTTCAACCTTGATCTTTTCAATTTGCTTGGCACGTGACGTAGCCTGCCGCGCCTTTGATTTGTTCGCTGCAAAACGACGTATAAAGTCCTGCAATTCTGCAACCTTGTCCTTGGCCTTGGCATTGACTGACAACTGCTGGGCGCGCGCTTGCGTCGATGCCAACATATATTCATCGTAATTGCCTGGGTAAACCTTCAATGTGCCGTAATCCATATCGGCCATGTGGGTGCACACCTGATTCAAAAAATGACGATCATGCGAAATAATGATCATAGTCGAATTGCGCTGATTCAGCACATCCTCCAACCAGCGAATAGTGTTGATATCCAAGTTATTGGTTGGCTCATCCAGCAACAGAATGTCGGGATTTGAAAACAGCGCCTGGGCCAGCAATACGCGCAGCTTCCATCCTGGCGCAACATTACTCATCGGACCTTTATGTTGGTCCAGAGCAACGCCGACCCCTAGCAGCAATTCTCCGGCACGCGATTCGGCGGTATAACCGTCGTATTCTGCGAATTTTGCCTCAAGCTCGGCAGCTTTCATATAATCGTCGTCGGTGGCTTCGGGATTGACGTAAATAGCGTCGCGCTCCGCCATCGCTGCCCACATCTCAGTGTGGCCCATCACCACAACGTCGAGCACGCGCATTTCTTCAAACGCGAACTGATCCTGACGCAATTTACCCAAACGTTCATTCGGGTCCAGCATCACATTGCCGCCCGATGCTTCTAGGTCATTACCCAAAATTTTCATAAAAGTCGACTTGCCACAACCGTTAGCACCAATCAGACCATAACGATTACCATCGCCGAATTTAACTGAAATGTTTTCAAACAACGGCTTCGCGCCGAACTGCATTGTAATATTTGCGGTGGATAACACGGAAAAAAGCCTTTAAAACAATGTGGAATAGCGAGATATTTTACCAGAGCGTATTAATTCCTGACTATCTGATGCCGGAGATGGGTCTATTTCCGACTAGATTTCGTCAAAAAATAACGATTACTAGTTTTTAATAAAATTTTTACGCGACTTACGCTACATATTTGCATATATTAATTGCGAGCACCGCTGCATGGATTGGAAGCACCCGCAGTACTCGGCACTGCGATGACGACCATGGAATGGGCATCCAAAAACTGATACGCAACAGCATGTTTTCGGCTCGTTCGTGGTCAAACTGTATTACTGAAGATGCATTCATACATCACCGTCAGTGCAGTATGAGCGCGCTATTGATGATAAGATGAAAACCTGCCGTCCCTGAGATTAACTTTGCGTGACTACCGACAGGAAGTGTCACCTTGTCACGAATGTGGCCAAACGGCAAGCCCGTCAGAATCGGCACGGCAACGTGTGCACGCAGGTACGCCACCATCGCGTCGAAGTCATAGCCATTATCGTGCTCGGCTAGGCGATACTGAGAAAAATGACCCAGCACAATCGCCTGTTGACGGCTCAGAATCCCGGCATATTGCAGCTGTAGCAACATACGTTCAATGCGATAGGGATGCTCGCCAATATCTTCGAGAAACAAAATGCCATCTTCAACATTGGGCAAATGGGATGTACCAATCAAGTGATTAATCATCGCCAGGTTTCCACCCCACAACATGCCGCTTACATTAAGTTCAGGATTGCCATTTACACTCACCTGCAAGGTTTGCTCTAGCTGATGCAGACATTGCCAAAAATGGGACATCGTAAACGCGCTCAATGTCTCGTCACCAAAGTCACTGCACAGCATCGGCCCGGCAAAACTCTGCAAGTTGGTTTGTGCCAGCAATGCCAGATGAAATGCAGTGAAATCGCTATGTCCAACGAATAGCTTTTTGCTCGCTGCAATACGTCGGAAATCCAAGAGCGGCAACAAGCGAGACATCCCATAGCTACCCCGAAGTGCCATCACGATCTGCACTTGTGGATTGTCAATCGCCTCATAAATCTGCGCTACCCGCTCAGCATCTGTGCCACCAAAACGCTCATATTTCTGTGCCGCATCGTAATAGTTATAGACGACGCAATTCTGTTTTTGCAGCGCAAGAATGCCACGCGCCAAGACTAGCTCGTCCAATGGATAACCACCGGGTGCAATCAACGCTACGCCAATTTTTTTTATAAGCGAAGGTGCTTGCATATCGGCGTATACATTACGCATTTTTTGATCCACTGAAACGCCTCAGGTCATGATGATTTATAGTAAGCAGTTTCTGCAAAATCAGACTACTTGTTGTTGGCCCAACGTCAGCCGGCGCTCTACGAAAAATTGTTTAAGTAGTGTCCCACATTCTTCGGCTAACACACCACCAAATAACGCTGTGTGATGATTAAGCTTTTCTTGCTCAAACAAATTAAGCACCGAGCCACCAGCACCAGTTTTAGGATCGCTGGCACCATATACCACCCGTGCCAAGCGTGCATGCATCATCGCCCCGGCGCACATCACACAAGGTTCTAGCGTGACATACAATTCGCAACCCGGCAGACGGTAATTGCCCAGCAGCTCAGCGGCAGCTCTCAACGCCATGATTTCCGCGTGTGCGGTTGGATCGTGCTGACCTATCGGCTGATTAAAACCGGTCGCAATGACTACGCCATCCCTCGCCACCAGTGCGCCCACAGGCACCTCACCGAACGTCCAGGCATTGTGCGCCTGAGCAATCGCTTGCTGCATATAAATGGCATCAAGTGCAATGGAGTCGAGGGGATAAACTAGATTAGTCATACGTGAAAAATGCTTTATCTAAACGATGCGTTGTACGCAAAAAGTTTACAAGGTTGCCCATGAACGATCAACGATCTTCGGAAATCTCTGCCCAACAATTCGGGGTTTCGTGCAATACCAGTTTTTGCAAATGCAACCCTGTACCGTAATGATCTTTATAGGCACCTTTGAGGATATCATAGGCGACCCGGGCCAGATTTTCAACGGTCGGAATACGATCAATTACCACTGTTTTGTGGTCTGGCAAGGTGGACAGAAAGGCACGCACGATCGTATCTTTTTCGTACACCAAAAATGCGTGATCCCAGACATCCACCAAATGCTGCTTCGCCAGCGTCTTAATATCCAAAAAATCCATGATCATGCCGTTATCGGAACTGCCCTCAATCTCAATGATGGCTCCCACTAACGTAATTTCGAGCGTATAGCGATGTCCATGCAAATTACGACATTGACTTTTGTGATCGAGAATTCGATGTCCTGCATCGAATTCTAGTTTGCGGGTGATGGTTAACATAATCAGGTCTACATAAATGATCGAAGGCACCTCTCAAAAAACGCGTTTTATCGAAGATAAAATCACGTAACGGGTGCAAAGAGGTGGCGTAAAAAGATAAGGAATTACGGTATTTGTAAAAGTTTGTGGGTCTGCAGGCTTAACTTCCACTTTGGATTACGCTTGCAGGTTTCAATGGCACGGTTCAGATTATCTGCCAGCAATAACCCATCCATCGCCTGTAAATAGAAATGATCGAAATCAAGTGCTTCATATATTCCCAACGATTGTCCAAGTTGTGGAATCACGACTTTTAACTCATTGCCCTTGCGTACTTTAAGCACAGAACCCATTTTTGGGCTGACGCATATCCAATCTATGCCTACTGGCACGTCAATCGTACCATTGGTTTCAATCGCAATTTCAAAACCTGCCGCGTGCAGGGGGGCGATTAACGCGGCATCCAGTTGTAGCAGCGGTTCTCCACCCGTGAAGACGACAAATTTACTATTCGGATAAGTAGTCGGCCATAACGTATTGATCCTTTCGGCCAGCGCATCGGCGTTCTTAAACTTGCCTCCACCTTCACCATCGGTACCGGCAAAGTCAGTATCACAAAACTGACAAATCGCTTTGCTGCGATCTTCTTCACGTCCGGTCCAGAGATTGCAGCCGCTAAAACGACAAAATACCGCTGGGCGCCCGGCATGTGTACCTTCGCCCTGAAGCGTATAAAAAATTTCTTTAATACTGTAGGTCACGATGCTTCTCGCAGATGGCTGAAATAAGACTAGAAATAATGGGTGTCACTAAGGTCGTCCGTAATATTGTTGTTTGCACGCTTCGAAGTTGAATAAATCGCGACTGTCATTAAATCTGGCGATCATATATTTTCTAATACGGGCTGACTTTCCAGACTAGACGCTACCAGTGAAGAAATGCAGCGCCTGCTGACGCCGCGCCTTATTTATGAAATACGTAAAACAAACTGTAGTAAAATAGACTTACGGCGAAGCGATAAAAAGTTATTTTTATTAAATTAACGATAAGCAAATCCCACCAAAGTCACTATCTTAACGTACAAAGAGCTATCTCACGCAATGACAAACGGATAGCCATGGCTGAAAATAAAAAGGCACTATGCGTGCGATTGTCGTCCGCATCCGACCCTTCGATACTATTTCATGGTGTCCCAACTCTCTGCTGTCACCGCCGACGCTTGGGAGGACTCCCGTACCGCCGTCGCCGCTTGGTTTCGCAGCACCTTCCCCGCATCAACAGAAGCGGAACAGCGCGTGCGGCCGCTGATCCGCATTTTGGGTGGCTGACATTAGTCGCTGGGCCGACCAGACCAGGCAAAACAAAACCCTCTCCGCTTTTTTAGCAACCGTCAATGAACCGGTGCGCGCCGTGCTGATCAGGCGTTATTAAATGATGTCGTTGAAAATTTCAAGTAATTGTACCTTAGTCAACACTTTTAGGAATTATCTTTACTCCGCCGTTACAATCAAACACCCCTACATCACCCTTACCCGAACCGCGTTTGACGACTAAAACTAGCTTCTTTCAGCAGCATACTTACATGTGAATCCACAGTTTTTTGGGAGAATATTCCGAATATAAACCGACGTTTAGCAAACGATCTGAATGACTATCTTTGGGGGATTTAAGGTTGAGAGGGAGTCTATCTTACTGGAGAGATGCGAAAATTGGAGATATTTCTGACTTGCTAGACATAGTGGCTTCCTAAAAGTGTGTTGGTCCGCCATCTCACTGCAAAATGCAGGGTGACGAAACTGGGAAAGATTTGCAGACCGGTCACACATCCCACCGGGAGCCAAAAGGCTTCTAACCCAGCCCGCCATTGAAAGAAGATAAGAGGTGAAAGGACAGAAACCCGCATTGCACGGGCATCCGGATATGCGTTATTTGAGCTGCAAAACTCGGTTCCTATTTTTTGCAAGGACGCGCAGCTATAGAGGCTATTAGTGGCAATAACAATCCAATAGCTTGCAATTCTCTGAATTAAACAAGCAAGAAAATACCGACTGTTTTATCTCGTGTCCACACATCGACCTGCACCAATTTTTAAAAATGTAGGACTGCCGTGTAGCGTAAAATTGCAGTGGTGCGTACACTACACGCGCTATCATTATATTTCTTCTGGACCATGAACATCACTATCAACGAAGAACTCCGCGCCTATATCGATCCCTTGAACGAAGACGAGTTCGCCGACCTAGAACGTAGCCTGCTGTCGGAAGGGTGCCGTGATACGCTGATATTGTGGGGTGATATTCTGGTAGATGGACACAACCGCTACCGTATTTGTCAGAAGCACAGCCTCCCTTTTAATACCATGCAGAATGTAAGATTCTAATTCATGGACGATGTGCATCTGTGGATGATTAACAATTACTTTGGGTAGCATATTATATCGGATTTTCAGCGCGGCGTGCTCGCGCTACGCAAGAAAGAAATCGTCTCAACGCGGCTGGCACAGCTGCAAACCCAGCGCAAACCGGGGCTGACGTCTCTCACGGTCGGAGATTGCACCGCCGCGTGGACGCGAGAGGTCGTTACGCGTGCGGCGCGGATACGCAGCGCGACAATGGAGCAAATCGAAAAATCCAAAAGACGGCAGCGCCTGAACTGATCGGCGCGGTAAAGTCTGGCATCATTTCTATTAATGCTGCTGCCGTTGCCTCCTTATCTAGCGAACAACAAATAGTTTGCTATGCAAATCGTCATAAAAGGCCAAGGCCAAGGCGAAGGTAAAAATCAGGTCGCTGATCTATCCTAAAAAGTGCATGAAGGTTTCTACCAAACCACGTTTGGCTTTGTGCAGACATCCCCGCAACAAGTGATCCTAATCGCGTTCATAGCCATTTGCGTTAGCCAACTCATTTTTCTCTTTATCTTTGACAATTATTTAGAAAAAAACTGAAAGACAACTTACACGCATAAAGTTGGGTGCGTCGTGGCACTTATCCTTAAAAGGCAAATTAATGCCAGCAATTTAATTTTGGTATCTGAAAGAAAGAAAAGGACGATCAACGAATTACCTTTTCGGGCCACAACTGCACAGTCTTGCCACTGGTTAGCACAGAAAACCGGTACGCCATGGGTTTGGTAAGCCTGATAGAAAATGGCTTAACGCCTTACGTTTGGCTAGAATATGACGCCGACTATCCAGCGCTATTCGGTGATATAAAAGGCGGTTACCCTGCACCAATTTTCTTCGAAGGCGACACCCAACGACTAGCAGCGGGAAGCGAAGATGTGCTTATCATCATCACAAAAGACGTCTATAAAATATTGGCGCTACTCAAGCCTCGAGGCTTCCGAAGGACGTTGCATGAGTTATGTTTTTTAAAGAAGGATCTCGAGCGCCTGGCAAGCAAATTCAAACGAGAGGCTGAAACAGGACCTCCAATCGCACTAGTCAACATCCAGAGCGCAAACAAATCACAGCTTGGCATCACCAAAGAAACAGGTATTGAAAACATTTGGCGGCCTGGTAAAAATTGATTTGGGGCAAGCCCTTGACAACGGCGGTGGCGTATTTGGCGATGAGGGAGCCAAAGTTAAAGGCCCTGCTAAAAAACAAACTCTGGGATTAAATGACGTATATGGCGTACCAATGTCTCATCTGAAAAGAACTTTTAATACGCATAATTTTTTGATCGCAGGGGCTACAGAATGGCAGCATACGCTAATACTGCTAGGTAAATAAGGCCTCCTTGACTGGGAAAACGCATCAAATGGCCAACGGACACAAACCAGAGAATGTAAAAAATTGTATGGCTACCCATCCTTGATATCTACCAACGATGGGTAGTTTTTATGGATCAAGATAACTTAAAAGCATTAGCAGCAGAATTGGCACATGATCTGAAAACGGAAAAAATCTCGGCAATCTAACGCAGCAATGATTAAAAATGACTTTAGAGAAGGCGCTCAACTTAGAAACGCGTGAGCATCTGAGATATGAAAAACGTTAATTATACGACCGAAATTCGTAAGGTAATTTACACCACCAATGCCATTGAATCGCAGTAGCGTAATGTGGCCCGCCATCAATAAGCACAACATATTTTCCACCTATAATTCGGTGCGAGAAATCATTTATTTAGCAATCGAATTAGCAGATAAAAAGTGAACTATACCGACCCGCAATTGACGATCAGCTATGAGTCGTTTTATTATTTAATTTGAAGAACGTCTGAGAACCGTTTATTGGAAGCCGCGAGTTATACAGAATTATTTACACCCTCTTGGCTTCCAATATGCCTTGCACCTCACGAATTACCATCAAAGCTTTTTGCAATTGCGCTGTAGAGGCGATTTCGGCGGTAAAAGCCATCCGGGCATACGCTTTGGCGTTTTGGGTGCTGACGCCGATGACATTGATTTTTTCACGCAAGAAAATCTCCGAAATATCTCGTAATAGGGCTCGGCGATCGCTGGCCAAGACAAAAATATCGACTGGATAGACAGTTTCAACTGCCGG
>JACMQE010000332.1 GCA_014377145.1 Glaciimonas sp.
CAACACCCATGCCGGCGCCACGATGGCGACCAACTGCATCGATTTCGTCAATGAAGATAATGCAAGGAGAGTGCTTTTTGGCATTCTCAAACATATCGCGTACCCGCGATGCACCGACACCAACGAACATCTCGACAAAATCTGAACCGGAAATAGTAAAGAATGGCACCTTCGCTTCACCGGCAATAGCACGCGCCAGCAGCGTTTTACCCGTACCAGGAGGACCAACCATTAACACGCCGTGTGGAATGCGACCACCTAATTTTTGAAACTTTGTAGGATCTTTCAGAAAATCGACAATTTCTGACACTTCGTCTTTAGCTTCATCACATCCTGCGACGTCCGCAAACGTGACCTTATTGGTCGTTTCATCCAGCATCCGCGCTTTGGATTTACCGAACGAGAATGCGCCACCCTTACCTCCACCCTGCATTTGACGCATAAAGAATATCCAGACACCAAGCAGCAAAATCATTGGGAACCAAGATATAAATACTTGCGATAGGAAGGATGGCTCTTCTGGTTGTTTTACATCAAATTTGACGCCATTATTTAACAAATCACCAACTAGACCACGATCAAGGAAAGTGGCGGTAGTCTTAACTTTTTTACCATCAGAAGTATTGGCAACAATTATACGGTCTTCAATCACCGCAGTAGTAACTTGCCCGGCCTTAACCTCGTTAATGAAGTCCGAATACGCAATTGGGGTAGCGCCATTGCCCAACCCCTTTGTATCGAACTGTTTAAATATGGTAAAAAGTACCAAGGCAATTACTACCCAGATAGCAGCTTTTGAAAACATGTTATTCACTAGAACTCCTTGAGCGACGATGCGCCAATATACGTGGTGCTTCGGTGTAACCTCACAATATGTTAATGCTTCCGGGTAGAACTACGATCTTACTCGTAATAACCAGTCGTTGCTAGGCTAGATATGTGGACATGCTTACGAAAAATCAAGGATAAACACTCATTAATTTGATCACGGTCAACGTTTAGGCAGAATTTTTTAAATTTCTGCCTAATAAAAATATCTCTGAGGATTTGTCACGACTAGCTTTCGGCTTTCTGGAATCAACGCTTTCAAAAGTCTGCCGAAACTTACCTAAGACCTCGTTATATCCTCTGCCATTGAAATATTTAGCTAACAATGTACCGGATGGCTTGATGTAATTTTGCGCGAACTCGATTGCCAAATCAATAATTTCTTCGACGCGCGCTGCATCGGCAATTGCAATCCCTGAAAGATTTGGTGACATATCCGACAATACCAGATCAATTTTACGACCTGCTAACAGACGCTCAAGTTGCAACAAACTATCTTCCTCATGAAAATCGCCTTGAATAAAATGAACGTCGGCAATCGGCTCCATCTCTAACATATCCACTCCAATGATCGTGCCATGAATACCATCACCCTTGTTTCTAGCAAGTGTATTACGCGCATATTGAGACCAGCTTCCAGGAGCGGAACCAAGATCTACAATGATTTGACCTTGTTTAATTAGCTTGTCAACCTCGTCGATTTCTTTGAGTTTGTATGCAGCGCGGGCACGATAACCTTCTTTTTGTGCAAGCTTCACATATGGATCGTTAATGTGATCGTGCAGCCAGTTTTTGTTTAATTTCTTCTTTGCCATTCGCGTAGAATACCGTTTTTAAGGAATTTCTTATTTATGTTGAAACTTACACCCGTTGAGCGCAGCGAGCTCCGTGCCGCAGCCCATACACTAAGTCCAGTGGTTCTGATTGGTGAAGAAGGTCTAAAACCATCGCTATTAAAGGAAATTGATAACAGCCTAAGTTCTCATGGCCTTATCAAAGTGCGCGTATTTGGCGATGATCGCGAAGGGCGTATTGCAATCTACGAAACTATTTGCGACAAACTCGGTGTCGCACCGGTACAACACATCGGTAAACTCCTGATATTGTATCGTCCACAAAAAGATGTAGCTAAAACACGTACTGAAACACGTGGTAAAGGCATGCGAGAAGTAACTATTGTCAAACCAAGCCCAAGTGGAACTCAACGCCCCTCAGTGACCAAGGTGAGGGTTAAAGGTAATGAACGCGTAACCGCTGGCGGAAATATTAAGCGTACAAAACCGCGCCAGAAAAGTCGCAAAAAATCTGCGCTTGGTCAATAATTCTGCACCGTTCGCCCAGCACTTACAACACTGGGGGACATCCCTTATTTTACCTGAAATGGCACACTTAAAGGCCGTTAAAGGTTAATCTATCCTGCTTAAGCATGATATCCAGCACTAGCGCAAGGTTCGCATTTCCAAAATTAAGCCAACACCCAACAGGCTTTGGATCAGGTGAATGCCACTTGCGACGCCCTGCAAAATGCCAAACCGGGTCTTATACCAGCATTTATAACAGTGCCCGGATCGGCTGCATCGCGTAACGACGCCATAAACGGCTGGATACCAAAATATCTAATCAACGCATACATTAGCATCGCCAATGTCAACCGCAATAAAACCTTACGCAATGGGGCGTTACCGTCGACCGTCCGAAAGCTAAATAGTAGAGTCAGTAAGAGGCCGTATGCAATATCTAACCAAGCCTCCAATCTGAACAAGCCATTCGCAATCACGCCTGCCAGAATCCTCTCTAGTAGGACAGTAAGTAAAGTCGGCGCGACCACGTATCCAACTGTCTATAAACTACCTATCCACAAGGTCGCAAGCAATAATCTTGAACGCACTAATATCATCATGAATCCTGAAACGATCACGTGAGACATACTGCGGCTTGAATCTTGTCAATCCTATGGATCCGGAGTAAGTCATCCGCAATAATATGAAGAGCGCTGTCAATGCGGTCTATTGTTGAGTAAGCGAATCGTCTTAAGTTCCGTTGATGCTACCTCAAATTAGCATCAAGTTAATTAGGGACGTAGAAGCTATTCAAAATCTTTCTAACCCCTCATCAAAAGCAAAACGAGGAAAGCTAGAGGAAAGCTAAATTGACAAATAAAAGGCTGGTGTTGAGTAAAAGGCTGGTGTTGAGTTTTCTCTCGCAGTTTTTCCACATTCTC
>JACMQE010000033.1 GCA_014377145.1 Glaciimonas sp.
CCCGGTGCTTCGACTGGCCGGGCTGCCCATCATCACCGAGTGCTACCGCAGCCCGGAGCGTCAGGACGAGCTTTTTGAGCAAGGGCGCAGCAAGCCGGGGCCCGTGGTGACTTACAAGCGTGGGGGTGAGTCGAACCACAACAAGGCACCCACGCCGGCGTTGGACGTGGCCTTTTTGCTGGTTGATGGGTCGGTATCGTGGTCGGGGCTGTTGCTGAGCAAGTTTTCGCGGCTGATGAAGGCCGCCGATGCGCGGGTGCATTGGGGCGGCGACTGGCCCAAATTCAAAGACAGGCCGCATTTCGAGGTGCTGGGCTAAGCCTGCACCTTACTTTTTCTTCACCCTTTTAACCATTTTCAAATATGAAGCTCTGGCAGATACTCGTACACGCGGCCGTCAATGTGATTTTGCAGCTCGTGGACAAGAAGCGTGACCGGACCGGCAAGTAGCCGAGGCCTGCACCTCCACAAACAACGGGGCCAGATGGCCGGGCGTGACGTCCGACTGGCTGGCCTCGTTGCTAGATATTACTAGCTCAATCCCTGCATAGACAGCATTTGTATTAAAGCTAGTGCGCAGCTTTTAAGTGTATGTTTGCGTGCTCAACCCTCTTCAGTTCGATTTATCTGAAAGTATTTTGGGCGTCACCTGCCGAATTATCAGATGATTTGAGCAAACACTCTTTCCAGCATTAGTTTGCTGATTTTACTAACAGCTTTAGATGAAAGAATACATTAAAATATTTCTGCTCTCTGCTCTACCAGCTATACTACTTTTTGCCGGTAGGTCCGGTTACGTCTCGGGTTATTTTGACTCTAATGGTTTGCTACCAGCAAGCGTTACAAAGCCAGAATTTGAATTTTTCTGCTTTCTCGCTGGCATTATCATCTCAAGCACTGTTTTACCCTACCAACTGATAAAGGCAAAACAGGAAATCAAAGAAAAGGACAAATTGCTGGTTGATATAGTCGTTTTTAATAAGGAGAACTTCGTAAGCAGCATTAAGTCTATTATCAAGAAGCCAGGTAAGGATTTAAGAACTAGGCTATTTGTTCCTGAGCCAAAGGGGCTCTTGCAAAAGGTAAGAAGAAAGGCTAATGTCTTTATTTTGAAAGACATTAGCGGATTAAGTGACCCACTAAATGCCAAGCACTTAAAATTTCAAGTATCACCAATATCTGAAGGTGTAATTGGTCGCGTTTACTCACAACGAACAATAATCACATATCATCATGGCGATGAAGATGCCTCTGGCTACTCATTGGATGACTATCAAAAACTTAACACTTCTGATATTAGATTTATATGTGCAGGTCCAATTTTCAATAAAAAAAGCGAGATTGTTGCTGTGTTAGCAGTCGATAGCACCACTGATTGCAATATGGATTCTAAGGCGCTTGATAATTGTAAGCTTGTGATGGCTAGGTATTGTTCTTTCGTTGGCGTGAATGTTAACCTTTAATTCTTATGAAGAAGCACCCTCATAATTCCAAAAAGGCTAAGAACTCCAAGAAAAAATCACGCAGCCGTGTCGTAGGATTTAGGCCATCTTTAAATTCAAACCAAACTACAACTGGGTCAAACCTTACCTCCGCTGAAGATTTGCTTCACGAAGTGTTTATGAAGAATCTGCCTGCATACCTTGAACAAGAGCTGAAAAAATATACATTACCATTTAAGGGGTAGGGCAATTGCGAAAAGGCGCTGTAAACAATCTGTACTTCCATTACTAACAATAAAAGGCCGGCCAGTCGAACAAGATGTTTGACTGGCCGACCTTTTATTGTTAGTAAAAAATAGCTCTCTTAAGCTCTTTAAGTAGGAGGCTTCCCACAATTAAGTCAATATCGGAGGATAACCAATATACTTACCCTACCACACTATTTAGGTGAAAAATGTGGCGAGAAACGTATTCTAGAACACATAACTGGTTCGGAGGTTAACTCTTAAACCTGTGAAAACAAGTCAGGTTCACTTGGTGAATCAGCCTCGGATTCGTTGGCCTCGTCGTGAATCTTGTAGGGAGTTCTAAGAAGATTGTCTTTGTGGAAACGTACGGTGTGAGCTTCTACTTTACCGGTCATTTTAGCAGCAATGAATTCGGCAATGGCATCATAGACGCACTGACGGACGTAGTCGGGATAGCCGGCTGCCCCGATTGTAATTAAATAAGGGTGCTGGTGGTTAATTGAAACCGAAACAGTACGCTCCTCCGCCAGCATCTCCATATGATAATAAGCGCTATCCGGCCGGGCCTCGTGGTCAAAATATAGTTTGACGCGAAGGCTTCCAACCTGAATATCCATCCTCGGCGGCTTTTTGGCTACCTCGGCCATTACAAGTTTAGAGGACGTTTCCAGAACGGTCTCAGGCGGTGCTTCTACTAGCTCTATGGTATCGATAGCTGCATTTGAACCTAATTCCTGTTCAAGCTGACTTACTGCTTCGTCAATATCCTTCTCTGTTGGGCGGCGAGTATCACCTTTATAGGGGGTTCTGGCCACTTGCCGGAATGTCTTGCATTCTTCGGCAAGTTTTTCTTCCAGAATCTCCTGCTCGTCGTCTTGCCAGCTAATATCTTCTTTAGTATGGTTGACCTGGAAACCATCTACGTTCAATTCGCCGCACAAGCGTTGGTTGACTGTATCGTTAGACCCCTCTTCTTGGCCAAAAATTGCTGCAGGTTTCCATGCAGTCGGGTACCCACGAATTACACGGTCATTTTGCAACAATGAGAAGCCACCAAAAGTACGCCCACCAGAAGCCAGTACGCCTACCCATCCCGTAACAGTTTTGCCGTTAACATCAATGCTAACATTCTTAAGGTACTGGTTTCCTTCTTTATCATTTAAAAAGGACTTAGACCCAAAAGACTCCCATTTAACTAACTCATTTTGAAACCAGATTTCAGTGGCCCCCTCTTTTAAGTCACGCCGATAGATTGATGCGAGGTGCTTGCGAGTGTTGTTTTTCGTGGCGGTAGAGAAACGACGGTGCAGCTTACCAATCTTGATTTCTGTGTAATGTGCTGACTCTTCTGCGGGGTGAATATCGGGGGCCAGCAGGCCGGTACGTCTCTCTGCTACCGCTGGAACATCAACGGTAACACGGACAGACTCCTTTTCTCCTAACTTTTTTGTTTTGATAGTCCACTCGTCGCCGAACCAGCAGGCAGCTGTTTTGAGTCCCATTCCATACTTGCTTCTTCCTCCTTCACGGGGAGGATTTGCAGCAATCAGCAGGGCAGCTTCCAGCTCTGTCTGAGACATACCGATGGAATTATCCCGAATGGTGAGAGTTCGGGTGTCCGGGTCATAGAGAATGCTGATGGTCAGCCTCGTATTCTCATTTTCGTAGGCAGCATCAAGCAGCGCCTTGTTGTCGCGGTAGGATTGGGTTGAGTTGTCTACAAATTCGGCTAGTGCGAACCAGACGTTGTAGGAAAGACGCTTGTATGAATTGATGGATTCAATTCCGACGCTGAGCTGCATTAGGAGTAGAGATTAAGTGTAGGCGTTGTTCTTGGCCGAGGTTTAGGGAAAAATTCTTTTCAGGAGGGAAATCTGACTTGTTGACGGGTATTAGCCAGCCTTTGAGTCCAAAAATCCTAAACACCCACTCAGACTCAATGCCATTGTACACAACCGGGATTTTAGACCCGTCGGAAAATGGCACTGCAGCTGGGGTCAAGACTCTGATGGCTTGCTTAAAACTCTCGTCAACTACACAGTAGGATAGCTGGGTGTCAAATGTATTAACATTATCGCCGTTTATGCGGAAAACAAACTCAGCAGAATCGCCTAGACGAAAAATTTCAAATATTGAGAGTAGTGCGTTACTACTATGCATAGCCTCCGCCCAAACCTGATTCGGTCTGTTTACAACTACTATAACGGTGGGTGGGGTGTTGGCGAAAAGCAGTTTTAGCCGTTCCTCATCCAAGCTGGGAGTATATTTCAAGACTGATTTGACATGGCTTGGCCCGTATTCTCCTTCACGGAATGTGTGTACCTGAGGGAGAACGTGACTGTGGAGAGGGTGCTGAGCACGCTCGACTTCGCCAATGTACCAACGTCGATAACCTTGTTCAATTAGTGCAAAATCAGGAATCTTGTAACCGTGCTCTGCGCTGTAGACCTCAGCTGTGAACCGTGTGTATATGTAGCCTGGGAACAGGATCTGAGCCCTGCTCGCCATTGCCCCTTGCACTTCTGCTTCATTAAAAAGAGAGAGAGATACTTCATTATAAACTTCAGAGTTTCTTATTATTCTAGCCATTGCTTACTCCTTAACTTCTAGCCATTTTATGGAGGTAATTTCCTTCATGTCAACCGCTTCTTTTTTCAAACGTGATTCTTCAGGGGGAGTGCCATACAAGGTGTAGATAACAGCAGAATCCTTGTTCTTTGCGTGTCTTAAGACCCTGCCTAGTCGTTGGATTCGTTGCCTTGTACTAGCAGTGCTGCTTGCAATTATTGCTACAGAAGCTTTTGGCACATTCAGCCCTTCATCGAGGGCACGGCAACAGACAAGGCATGAATAGAAAGCATTCTTGAAAAGCAACAAGTTTTCCTGCCTCACCCCTGGAGACATTCGTGTGTGATAGATGGTCGTGTGAATGCCCCGAGCTTCAAGTACCTCACGAAGCTCAATAGCGGAGTCTACAGATTCATGGAAAATAATAATCCGCTCTCCTGGGTGTTGCAGCGCCAATTTTGCCGCAAGTGGAATGCGTAAGCGACTATTCCAACTCACCCTGGCGCGTTTTCTTAGCAACGCTTCAATTATGGTCTTATCAGCTGTCTTGCTTCTGAGCATGACGGCTACGCGGCGCGTTAGCGCGTCGTACTCGTGTTGCTCCTGCTTTGATAGAGGGAATTTGACGTTGACCAAGTTAAAGGGCACAATGACTCGGTCGGCGTAGGCCTGCGCATAGTCATAGGTATAAATAACATCTCCAAGGACTGGCTTGATGAACCGCAGAAACCCATCGTCATACTGCCGTTCGGGTGTGGCTGATAAACCAAGGGTAGCAGTAAACTCACCGTTTAAGGCTAGAGCGTTCTTTTCACTACCTGCACGGTGACACTCATCAACTATTAATAATGTGGGGCGCTTCTTGGCTAAAGCGTCAAGCCTATTCCGAGCTGAGTTTACTACTGAAACGACGAATTCAAATTTTTTCCCTTTGTTGGCTTTACCAACGCTTACGATTGAACTTGCATCTACCCCTAAATCTGATATTAACTCAACAGCCCATTGGTCAGCCAAGGCAATTGTTGGAACCAGAATGATGATTTGACCAGTAGGCTCTTTGCGTTTAAAAGCTTCAATGCACAGTAAAGCGAAGGTCGTTTTTCCGGCGCCAGTTACGGCCGAAACAACTCCACGCATATTCTCTAACCAAATGACCAAAGCGGCTTCCTGCCATACTCTAGGTTTGATTTTAGGAGAGGGCATTAATTCGAGAACAGCGTCCGCACTTCTGTAGTGGCGGGCATGTCGGGGGTATCAGAGGCAACGGGGGTGCCTGCCAGTATGCGTAAGGCTTCTTGTTCTTCCTTGGGTAAAAACCGCCCTTTGGATGCGTTGATATAGTCCATATTTGGTTCTACGGACATCCAACGACGGTTTAGTTCTTCCGCAATTGCTCCAGTGGTATTACTTCCTCCGAAGGGGTCTAACACTAGGTCATTCTCGTCGGTCAGGAACTTTATAAAGGTTGAGGGCAACTTTTCCGGCATTCTAGCCGGGTGAGGCATCAAGTTATTAACCTTGCAATAATCTAAATACGGGCCGTTTGACTTGGTATTGGAAGCAGTGATGACGCTGGAAGGAATTGAACCACCATTGTCAACAAAAAAAGACTCCGGACTTATATTGTGCTCTGACGGACGCAGACCAGGATTATACCTCTTTTTTGATTGCAGCTTCTTCATTGAAGCGCTGTACTCATCCAGAACATTGCGATTATTAGCTTTTGGTCTGTCGGTGGGAGCCATCCACCATAGATAGGTGAAAGAATCTTTGAGGCGGATGCGCTCAATATTCACCCATTGGGCAGGACTTGGCAGTTTAGCCGAGTTATTCCAAATAAACTGCTGACACAGGCTGAATTTGCCTTCTTCCAAAAAGGCTAACAGAGCCTTCAAAGCAAGCGTTGACATTACGGGTCGGCCGGGTTCCCACGAGTTGCCGACCTCCATGACGATAGAGCCATTTTCAGCTAACATGCTGCGAAAAATGGGGGCAAAGCTGACAAGCCAATCGATGTACTCTTGGCCTTGTTCATTACCGTACTTCTTCTTGCGATTGAGGGGAAATGGAGGCGAAGTGAAAATCAAGTTGACATTGCCGCGCTGGTCATTGACTAGGTTGGATGTCAGAATTTTTTCTGACATGCCGTTAAAGCACTTGCCCAAAGGCGTTTCAAAAGCAAGAGACATCGAATAGGGATAGTAGCGTTCGGATTGGGCAAGGATGCCGTGCCGTAAAGTTACAGGTTACTAAGATTAGCTGCTACAAAAATTGGCAGATTAGTAAAATCCGCTTAATGGCCAGCCAGAGCAGGATTTTTGTGGTCTGTCTTCACTTCGCTGTACTTGGCCTTGGTCGACGAAGTGCTTACTTGGCTGCTCCGCCTACTGCGGCGGTGCTGGCCATGGTCAGCAGTTCGGGACGGGTTTGCTGCACCAGTTCCTGTAGAATGTGCTGGCGTTCGTGGGGCTGGAGCTGCTTCCACTTGGTTGCCCACCGGGCGGCTTTGCGCTTGATGTACTCCCGTTCGCGGTAGTCGTTGCCGGCGAATCGAGCATCATGCAGCACCTCGGGCTTGGAGCAATTGTAGAAAAGCCATTCGGTGGCCGCACCGTGGCGGGTCTGGCTTTGGAACTCGGTGCGGTTCCAGTGGCTGAGATGCTGGGCGTAGCGTTCGTTCGGGTAGGTGCTCACCAAGCAGTCGACGCGGAGGAATCGGACGGCGGTTAGGAATTCCTCGTGGTCGGTCATCTCGAACGAGTAGCGCGGCTGCTGGCTCTTGCGGCTGTCGAGCGGATAAGGCGGGTCGCAGTAGATGACTACCCGGCCGAGGTTGGGGCGCTTTAGCACGGTGGCCAGGAAGTCGAGGGCGGGCAGGTTGTAGAGGTCGAGGCGCGGGCCTAGCTGGGCGTTGCGCCACTGGTCGATTATGTAGGGGTCGAGGTCGTTGGCGATGACCTGGGCGGGCCACTGGATTTGACGGGTCAGGGCACAGTTACCGAGGAAAGGAATTACCAGCGTGTCGTGGGGCCGGATGTGGTTGATAATCGTCTGGCAGGTGCCGCTGCTGCCCTTGCCGCCGTAGTAGGTGCTGATGGTGGGGAGCTTAATCATGGCGGTGCTGCTGGTGAAGGC
>JACMQE010000333.1 GCA_014377145.1 Glaciimonas sp.
TTGATACAGCGCTTGCGCACCGCCCAAAGCGACGCGGAATCCAGACATTACCTCATCAAAAATCAGGATTGCCCCATGTTTGGTACACAGGCTGCGCATCGTTTGTAGAAATTCTGGCGTGGCACGTATCAAATTCATGTTGCCAGCGATGGGTTCGACGATTACACACGCGATCTGGTCGCCCACGTCTTTAAACGTTTCTTCTAATTGTGCGACATTGTTATAGTCGAGCACCAGCGTGTGTTTGACAAAATCTGCAGGGACTCCGGATGAGGTCGGATTGCCAAAGGTCAACAGACCGCTGCCAGCTTTGACCAGTAACGCATCAGCATGGCCGTGATAACAACCCTCAAACTTGATTATCTTATCGCGACCTGTGGTACCACGTGCCAGGCGCAGCGCGCTCATGGTGGCTTCCGTCCCGCTAGAGACTAACCGTACTTGTTCGATGGATGGCACCAGCTTGCAAATCTCTTCGACGATGAGAATTTCACCTTCGGTCGGCGCACCGAAACTTAGACCGCGTGCAACGGCATCTTGTACGGCTTTGATGACAGTCGGATGTGCGTGACCGACGATAGCCGGACCCCATGGGCCGATGTAATCGATGTAGAGGCGCTCATCTGCGTCCCAGAAATAGGGGCCCTTAGCACGCGTAATAAAACGTGGCGTTCCACCTACTGAGCGAAAAGCCCGCACCGGTGAATTGACGCCACCTGGAGTGGTTAATTGGGCTCTGGTGAACAGGATATCGTTATTGGAAGTCATGTTGGTATGCGATAAAATAAGGGGCATAGTCGTGTAAGCATAAAAAGTGCCCAGCTATGCAGTTAAGAGGATAGGAATTGTGCGAAATCGCCTCAGTCAGAGTACGTCTCTCGGCCCTTTCGGCGAATCTCTATCTTCGTATGTTTGCGTCGAAAAGTTTCGGAAAGTGTATTGCTGGGACAATTTCGTATAAGTATTAAAGAAAAAACTCAGGGTGGCGTTAATGAAACTTCGTCATTGACTTTTTTTTCAACGTCAGACAGTCCTTCCATTACATCGTCACGTGCCCAGAAAAAGCGATCAGGAACCAGCTTTCCCATACCTAGGCGTTGCCCTGCCATCAGCGAAGCGAGGGTAAACTCCTGCGCTTCCAATACAGCTTCCGGGATATCCAGCCCATTTGCCAACATCGCGGCGATCGCGGCAGAGAGGGTCGTGCCCGCGCCGCTAAACGATCCAGACACGCGTGGCCAGCTATCTTGTCGCAAAATACCCGTATCGTTGAACAGGGTATTGCTGACTTCCGCTGCTGTGCTGGTGGGGGTGCCAGTAATGAACAAATATTCACAACCGAGTTCGATCAGGTGCATTGCATCGACCATTGACAGATCTTCTGAAGAGGGCTCGCGCCACGTCCCGGCCAGCCGAGATAATTCGACCGCCGACAATACGAGGACGGTACTTTGTGGAATTAATAACTCGCGAATCGCTTTAAGAAGGTCTTCGCTGTCCTGTCCTTGATCGGGCATCGCCGAAAGAAATGGATCGAGAATTAACGGAATATTGGGATAGTCGGAGACGATCTCTGCGATTACCGAGATGCTTTCGATACTTCCGACGGCGCCCACCTTAAACGCAGCAACCGGCATATCTTCCAGTAGAACGCGGGCTTGGTCAGCAACCCAGTCCGCATCAATTTGCTGTGTGTCTTCGATACGCGCAGTATCCCCAATTAAAATAGACGTAATGACTGATAAACCATGGCAACCCATGGAGGAAAATGTGGCAAGATCTGCCTGAATTCCGGCTGCGCCAACAGGCTCAACAACGCCGAATGTCAATATAAGAGGAGAAGTTTGGTTTTGCACGGCGGTTAGTTTAAGATATCCGACTTTGCATTTTACTTGATTGAAGGGTTGTCGCCGTGAGCAATACCAACGAAAAATTAAACAAAATATCAAAACCAGCATTTAAAACCTGGATGTGCCTGATCTGCGGGTGGATTTATGATGAAGAGCAAGGATTGCCGGAAGAGGGAATTGCCGCCGGGACCCTTTGGGATGATGTGCCGATGAACTGGACATGCCCAGAATGTGGTGCTCGTAAGGAAGATTTTGAAATGGTAGCGATTTAATCCGTGATATCGATGCGTCCGCATCGATATATTAAATTACTTACGTTTGCCGGGTAACAGTATTTTTGGTGTGCTATCTCATTCACGTAGATTGTTAATGTGATTGGTTTCTTCTGTAATTTAACGTTAATAAATCACTCAAAATTTATTAACATCAAGAAATATTGCCCTAAACTTTGTTACATTGATTCGGTAATAGGACTTACGCAAATCGCCCAGCAGCGTTTTGCTCTCCTGGCGGTAATAGCGTACTGTTTTTTCGTCGGTAGAATTTGTTAATGCGTTGCCCGAATAATTTTGCGTAAGTCTTAAGATAAATTAAGTTAAATTTGGCTTGGACAAAACTTCATGACAATACCACCCGGCTCCGCCAGCTTGAAGAGCATGGTGATTGACGATAGCAGCACTATTCGACGGTCGGCAGAAATTTTCTTGAGTCAGGCTGGTTATCAGGTGATTCTCGCCGAGGACCGCTTCGACGCGCTGGCTAAAATCAACGACCATAACCCGGCTATGATTTTTTGTGACATTTTGATGCCGCGGCTGGATGGTTATCAGACCTGTGCGCTCATCAAAAAGAGTGCCAGATTTCATCTGACGCCGGTGATCATGCTATCTTGAAAAGACGATTTATTTGATCGTGCGAGGGGGACAGTAGTCGATTCCGATAAATATCTGACCAAGCCGTTTACTAAAGATAGTCTGCTAAAGACGAATGTGCTCGAATATATCTAATCTATCTTGAATGTCAGTGTTTCAATGATTGAACCTGCAACGGCAACACCACATTAATGTTCTTGGATTCTCCCTTATTGCTGCCTATCCCTACGTATTGAAGTAAAAGTTAAGCATGGCCCTACAAAAGGCTCTCATCGTCGACGATTCTTCCACCGAACGTTATTTTTTGACAGATCTTTTGGTGAAAGGTGGTTACAGCGTTTCTGTTTCTGAAAGTGGCGAGGGCGTTATTAGCAAGATTAAAGCCGGCAAGTCAGACCCAATCTTGATGGATATCGTGATGCAAGGACAGAACGGTTTCCAGGTAACGCGGTCGATTTCGCGTGACCTTGAATTGCAAAATATAATATCATTATTTGTAGTAGCAAAGGCCTTGAAACAGACCGCATCTGGGGTTTGCGTCAAGGCGCACGTGATTATCTGGTTAAGCCGATCAATCCGCAGGAGCTGCTAGCAAAAATTGCGGCGCTGTTCTAACGCCAGGTAGTCATTAAATGTGTCAATCAAATTTTAATCCACAACCATTATTACCTCTACTTCAGCTCCACATAAGTCCGGTCCTGAAGTAGAGGCGCGACGCCGTCGTTTGCGTGATTTTCAATCCCATTTGCTAGAAAAGATCCAAGTCGCTCATAGCAGCCGAGAGATCAATCAAAATCAATTGGGGCTATTCATTGGAAAAAAGCGGTGGCTACTTAGTTTGTAAGAGGCGGGCGAGATTGTCGCTTTTGATAGCATTACTAGTGTGCCATTAACGCAAGATTAGTATCTCGGACTGACAAATATTCGGGATATGCTGATTAGCGTTATTGACTTCGCGCGCTTGCAAGATCAGCCGCTGACGGTGATTGATAAAGATACACGGATTGTCGCATTTTCCAATTTACTGGCCTCAATTGCGCGTTGTTTGTAGGGCGGGCACTTGGTCTGCGTAAAGTCGGTGAAATGGTATTGCAGGAAGTGCTGAAAATATCTGGTAGCAGTAGTGAGAGTTAGGATGCAGTTGAATTAGATCAAAAAAATCCCACAAGGTATATAGATAGTGAGTCACAAATTTGGACGGCCTTCAAACTCACGCAGCGTGTACGTGACCCCCGATTTTACATGTAGGCGTATGAATTCAAGGTGAAGAGCCCAGTTGGTTAACGTCTGAAATTGACGTTTTTACGTGGTCACATCGAATTGGCACTTAGGAGATTCTGTCATGGCGTTCAAACTACCATTCCATTTTAAGACGGCGAAAGAAGAGACAGCCAAAAGTGTTTCGCTTTTGGATAACGAATCCGGAACAATCAGTTTAACTAGCGCTGCATTGATAGGTGCATTGGGCGGGCATGTAGTGCTGCGCATGATCAGATCGATACTAATGTGGTGGCGCGTATGCCCTCCGAGGCGGTATTGATACCGGATCAATCATCAGCCCCGTTTGCTACATGTGAATTCACACCTTGAAGGGCGATAGCAGAATGATCGGCATGAGCGCATTTGGCGGTGCGTCGTGGAACGTGGAGCAGGTTTTGACTCTTTGGCTGACAGAGGCTAAATCTGGTACGTCCGATTTGTACGCATTACTGGATCACACCGTTGTATTCCTGGGTGCTTGGATTGAGGAAGTCCGCATCGATGGCGTTTCAACGCGCACCGCGCAAATACTGTCTGAGTATGTGCAGCAAGTGGATGATGGCAAAACATTCTTGTCGGTTGAGTCGGCTATCGATTCTACCTGCGCCACGGAAGTCATCTCTCAGTTCGTTAAAGTATCACTTTTGTCAACCAAGACCGAAGAGGTTGCAATGTCAGATGATCAAATCACGCTCGTCGGTAATGAGGTTTGCTCTGTATTGCCGGAGCTGCTAACGTTTGCCCATAACCGTGATCACCTTACTAACACTGGTTATGGTGAGTATCATGAACATGACGTTAAAGTCGCTTTGGTTGTGATGTATCCCCAGATAGGTACGTTCGAGGCGTCTGCCGAAATCATCAGTTTCCCTGGTTCACCGGCGATACGGCCGGATGACAGCATTAAGGAAATTGGTGATTTGTCTACTAGCTTGCCAATATACAACATTTATCTTTCTGAGACAGATCAGTTGGTGCGTCTATGATCGCAAGATTTTTCCGAATGGCGGCATGAACTAGAGCGGCCAGTAACGAGGCATCCGATGTATGCCGTGTATTCGCTCGCAGGAAGTTTGCGAATGTTGGCTTCAAGCCCTTACGGGATGTTGCACACGCGCTGGAAATGGTATTGCAGCGGATGGCGATGCAGCTAATTGCCAGTACGTGAGCAAGAATTCGACGTCATCGAATCAGCAGTCGCACGTGCAAAATGGATAATGCAGCAATTTGCACAAAGTGAAATGCCTTACTACGAGCCGACGTTAGTGAGCACACTAAATAATTTGCGGCATGGACAGGAAAGACTCTTTGACGATTTTGATCCTACCGAAGCAATATTTTTGGAAGAACTGTCGATTACCGCCGCGGTTGATCTAATAATTAGCCTACCGGGCGAGGTGAATGTGGGTCCAACCACAGTGCTGAATATCAATCAGGATACCCGCTAGAAAATCCGATTGAGAGTGCCTCAACTAATACGTTCCTTGCGTTTAATACGCCTATGGTTAATGCGCAATCTGCAATGAATATTTCCTGTGTAGCGGCGATATCACTAGCGTTCGAAGTAGCAACGATAGAATGTAATTCGGCTCTGGTGTTGCGCGATGAGATTGATGCGGATTTGCTGCCAGTCTTTTTGGAAGAAGGGCGGGACCTAATCTCTCAAATCGAAAGCGCAATGCGCAGCTGGCAGAAAACGATCTTTAACAGCGACTTTGAAAATCCTGATATTCATTCGACGAATCCGTTTCCTATGGCCAACGCGCAAGCTATTTTGTGCTATTTACATACCATTAAAGGTAGTGTGCCCCTGGCCGAAACGATGGTGTCCGGTCAACAACTGCACGAGATGGAAGGTCACATTGTGGCAATGTTGCATAGCATTACACCATAGCCACATTTGTCGACGCACTGCTTTCACATTACGACTATAGCTTGCAGATGTTCGAAAATCTTCAGCGTCTGCAACAAATGTCCTCTGCGCAGTCCGATGTAGGTTTCGGTCAGTCAAATGATATGTATCTATCAAGCCTGACGGCGCCGTTCGGTACTGAGAGTGGAAGAATGCAGCGACCATTGCCAATGCTGTGTTATCGGTAGCACACCTAGTGCTGCAACGGTGCAAGTTAGGGTCAATGCAGAATTTGGATTGTTTGGTAAACCAAGTTGGTGAGGCCGCAATTGCCCGCTCGCGATTAGAGTCCAGGGTTGGAATACTGCAACAATCATTGGTGGAACTGACCGAAAACGCTGATCGTTTGCGCGGTCAGTTGCGTGAGATCGAGATTCAGGCGGAAACGCAGATTACGTCCCGGATGACGCTGGCTGGGGAGCATGAATTTGATTCTCTTGAGTTTGATCGCTTTACGCCTTTGCAAGAATTAACGCGGATGATGGCGGAGAGTGTCAACGATGTTTCTTCGTTACAAAATACGCTGACCAAGATGGTTGATGATACCAGCTCGGATCTGGTGATCCAAGGTCGTCTGGTTCGTGATTTACAACAGGACTTGATGCATGTGCGGATGGTCCAGTTTGCCATTATTGCTGAGCACTTATATCGTTTGACGAGACAGGTATCGAAAGAGCTTGATAAGCACATTAATCTGGATATTCGTGGCAGCACTGTTAAAATTGAACGGGGAGTCTTGGAAAAAATGGTCGGTTCGCTCGAGCATTTTCTTCGCAATGTTATCATGCATGATATTGAAAACCGTGAGGTGCGTCGTGCCGCTTGTAAGAGTGATATTGGTGAATTAAAGATTGAAATTTATTAAAATGGTAATGAAATCCTGATTCATCTATCTGACGATGGGCAGGGTCTAAACTTGCCACAAATTCGTAACAAGGCCATGTCGAGCGGACTATTGCAGACTGGTCAGGAACTTTCTGACATTGAAACGTGTGAT
The DNA here is from genome assembly GCA_014377145.1 of Glaciimonas sp. The sequence continues at coordinate 6,892 of JACMQE010000333.1, forward strand.
TTAATTTTGAAATCTGGATTTACCGCCATCACAGAAGTGACCAAGCTTGCGGGGCGCAGTATCGGTAGGATGTGGTGCCCTCTGAAGTTGCTGCGCTCGGCGGTCGTGTGGCGGTCAATAGTGAAACGGGGAAGGGAACTCAATTCATCATTCACTTGCTGCTCGCTCTTGCTGTCACGCAAGTGGTCATTTTTTCAACTGGCGGAATACTGATGCGGTGCCGTCTACACTGGTAGAGCAAGTCCAGCAACTTAAATTAGCCTCATTGGCGGCCGCCTACAACGAGGGTGCGGTTTTATGGTAGGAACAAAGGGTGCCGTTACATTATCTGACTGTATTGTTGGGTGAGCACCACGTAGCACCGATAGCGCAGCAATATTTACCGATTATTATTTTGCATAATGCGAATGATCGCGTGGCAATGTATGTGGATGAAATTAATGGAAATCGCGAGGTTGTGGTTAAAAATATTGATGCATAATTGTCATGCCTGATTGGGATTGACGGCGCGATAGTATTGGGTTCTGGCGAGATTGTGTTGATTTTGAATCCATTTCTGTTAGCACAACGCTATGCGTAAGAGAGGCGCCTGGCGTGGCAACTTCAATGTCGTCTTTAACTGACTTTAATACCAATGTAGCGGGCCACACAGCGCAAACAATGGATGCTATCGTTAATATCCATATCTTTGGAAATAAATTTTTGTCGGGGCAGGAATTGCGTAGCCCAAATATCGTCATGCTAGTCGAGGATTCGCTGACCGTACGGCGGGCTACGCAACGCTCGTTATAGCGTGAGGGATATCAGGTTGTATCGGCAAAAGACGGTATCGATGCGCTGCAACAGATGCAGACGGTTAAGCCCGATATTATGCTAGTGGATATTGAAATGCCGCGGATGGATGGTTTCGATTTGATGCACAATATTCGCAATGATGAGCGCACCCACCCTATCCCCATCATCATGATTACATCGCGTACTGTGGCCAAACATCGGACCTATGCAATGACGTTACAAGTGAACGCCTATCTCGCAATCCTTACCAGGACGAAACGTTATTGCGGACGATTGAGGCATTTATTCGTAAGGACGTGGCTATATCTCCTCCTTCCGTAGATGCGTCTAACTTTTATTTATAGGAGAAGGAATTGTTAAACTGTTACTTTCTTGACCACCGCGTAACGCGCTAATGTTTGTTTGCGCGCTTCATCATGTTGTACCAGCGGCCTTGGATAGTCGACGCCTAGCTTAATGCCAGCCGCCTTCAATTCCTCTAAGCTAGCCAGCCAGGGTGCGTGGATCGCTTTATTGCTGAGATGGGTTAATTGCGGCAAA
>JACMQE010000334.1 GCA_014377145.1 Glaciimonas sp.
AATGCCAATGCCGCCACCAATATCCAGATGATGTAAGTGGATATCTTCGTCCATCAATTGGTCTATCAGTTCAATGACTTTATCCAATGCCTCCAGCAACGGGGTATCATCCAACAATTGCGAGCCGATATGGCAGTCGATCCCTGTGACATTAATATGCGGCATGGTTACAGTGGTACGATAGCAAGATAGCGCATCTTCATAAGCGACACCGAATTTGTTGTCCTTGAGCCCAGTAGAAATGTACGGATGGGTCTTGGCATCGACATTCGGATTCACGCGTAGGGAAATTGCGGCACGTTTCCCCATTTCGCCGGCGACTTGATTAAGGCGGTGCAGTTCAGGCATTGATTCCACGTTAAAGCATAAGATGTCATGCGATAAAGCAAGGCGCATTTCATCTGGTGTTTTGCCAACGCCGGAAAAAATTACCTTACGCGGATTACCACCAGCGGCCAATACGCGCAATAATTCACCGCCAGAAACGATGTCAAAGCCTGAGCCAAGTTGATTCAAGACTTGCAATACCGCAAGGTTGGAGTTGGATTTGACCGAATAGCAGACTAATGTATTCGCTGGATCGCGACCACCCGCTGTGCAGGCGTTGGCGTATGCTGAGTAATGGTCGACCAGCGCTGCTTTAGAGTAGACGTATGTCGGCGTTCCAAATTGCTGGCCAATCGTGGATAGGGGGATGTTTTCTGCGTGCAGAATACTGTTTTGATACAAAAAATGAGGCATGAGAAAGTTGATTATTGATGGGTAGAGGGTGCCGGAGCCGGTGGTGTTGCTGGCGTGATAACTTTTCCTATCTCTTTTCGGCTATTGGTGGTGCAGCTACGGGGGCAGCCGAGTTGGTCGCTAATGGCGGTATTTTCGGCATACATAATAATCCTTTTTGACCGCAGGCGGTTAGCAAAAGCGAGAATACAAGCACGCTACCAATAATTGCTATGCGGGGTAAATCAAAGGAAGGTTTCACGGATTAAAATCACTTTTTAAGTTTAACGAAATAGAATGAATGGAGTTTAGCATGACAGAATCAGAATTCTTGATTGCAGCTGAGGCTACTTTAGGAGCTCTCGAAGCAGCGCTAGAGCGCGCAAACGACGACGACGAGGTAGATGTCGATTGTAGCCGCAGAGGAAATGTCTTGGAAATCGAATTCATCGACAATGGTTCGAAAATTATCGTCAATAGCCAGGCACCGATGCAAGAGTTATGGATTGCTGCTAAATCAGGTGGTTTTCACTATAGATTGCAAGGCGATATATGGCGCAATACGCGCGACGATTCAGAATTTTTTGACGCGTTATCGGCAATGGTCAGTGAGCAAGGTGAGACAACACTGCAACTATGCCCATAAGAACCGTGGCAGCAGGTTAACGTTGCTTTAGATTGATCGTCTGTTGGTTATATTTAACGCACCCTGGCCTTGCAAGGCTAGAACAGTTCGTTCTTGACCTTGTCGCGCGCTTTGTCTTCTTCTTGCGGAGCATCAGCATTAACCCCGATACTTTGTATCCCAGTGCCGGGTGGATATTCTGCGTAATAATACTCAGTGCCGCTATAGAGCAAGCCATCAGGGACTTCGCGTTCCCTGGTCGGTAATCCTTTCAAGGCTTTTTCCATATAGTCGATCCAGATCGGTAGTGCTAATCCGCTACCAGTTGCGCGATCTCCCATGTTTTTTGGCTGATCAAAACCCATCCAGGTGATCGCGACTAGCGTCGGTTGATAGCCTGCGAACCAAGCGTCCATGGAGTCATTTGTTGTCCCGGTTTTACCTGCCAGATCGGTGCGTTTGAGCGCCATCGCTCTGACGCTAGTGCCAGCGCGGACAACATCCCTTAACATGTTATCCATTAAAAACGCATTGCGTGAATCAATGACGCGGTTTTCCTCATCGCCAGCTTTGGCGGGGTGAGCTTCAGCCAATACTACGCCATTAGCATCTAAAATCTTGCTGATCAGGTAAGGATTAGTTTTATAGCCGCCGTTGGCAAATACGG
>JACMQE010000034.1 GCA_014377145.1 Glaciimonas sp.
ACTGCGAGAGAAAACTCAACACCAGCCTTTTACTCAACACCAGCCTTTTATTTGTCAATTTAGCTTTCCTCTAGCTTTCCTCGTTTTGCTTTTGATGAGGGGTTAGAAAGATTTTGAATAGCTTCTAAGGATTCAGGCAAATCATTGGCGCCTCAACTGTGAGCAAGCTGTATCTAAATGTTGGCCACGGCAGTGCAATGCTGCTATCGCAATTAATAGAAAAATAAACATCCACCATCGACAACGCCCCATTTTCTTTTAAGTTTGCACAACTCGCATAAGATTTATCTCAATGAGAAAATCCAATGCGCATCATACTCATGTGTTTAATGGCCCTTCGACGACCGTCGTCTGCCTTAAAATAGGTAAATTATTAAGTCCAAGACTAGTCTTATAAGTTTCCTTTCAGCTAACACCATCCTGAGTCTAAAATCCGATCTAATCGACCGTTCTCAGACTATTATCAGTCCAAAGGGCACTCCAGATAAGATACCCATGCAATTTCACTTACTCGCTTTTCTGAAAACCGTTTTCTTCGTGCTAGCAGCAATATTACCGATCATGAATCCGCCGGGTAATGCGCTGATCTTTCAGCCGCTAAATGCGGGCGCATCGGATACGACCCGCAACGCGCTCACCTGGCGCGTTGTATTCAACACTTTTATTTTGCTGGTAGTCGGTATGTTTATCGGTATGCATATACTAGCTTTTTTCGGCATCTCGCTGCCGGTAGTAAAAGTCGCCGGAGCCGTGCTAGTCATCGCCACCGTCTGGAAAGTTATGGAAGAAGCTCCAAAAGTCGATACCATTCCGGGATCGCTATGGACCAAAGAACTGGCCTCAAAAAAAGTGTTTTAGCCACTTACATTTCCATTTACGGTGGGACCTGGATCAATTTCTGTGGCAATTACAATAGGTGCCGGGCTCAAAATTTCTGACATACCGATTGTCATTACACTCGTCGCGGGATTAGTCGCATTGGCACTGGCGGCAGCTACGGTCTATTTCAACAACCGCTTTGCTGGCGGCGTATTGGTGCGTCTGCTTGGCGACACCGGCACTAAAATGACGCTGCGTATGTATTCGTTTATTTTGCTGTGTATTGGTGTACAAGTTATGTGGGATGGGATCGGCAGATTACTACTTCAGTTGCGTGCGATGGGGCTCTAAATGAACATATATGCAACCTTATCCGCCATATTTTCACGCTCATTTGTTAAGGAACAACAAAATATTGAATAGGTATGGACAGAATCTTGGGCGAAGTTTAATGTAATGGCTGACCTCTTTCGTCTAACAGCAATTAGACACAAAATAGGTAAGTGAAATTTCTGAGGTAGATGCAGCATTTTATTAACAGTACCAGGAGCCTATTATGATCAAAGAAATCATTTCGACCGCCGCAATAATTAGCCTGTTTGGTATCCTATCGGCCTGCAACACATTTGAAGGTATGGGTAAGGACGTTCAAAAAGGTGGTGAAAAAGTGCAAGATGCGGCGCAAGAGACTAAAGCAAAAATGTAATAATTAGCATCTAAAATGCCAGAATTTCGGTACAAAAAACCCGACTTGAAATCGGGTTTTTTATTGATGGTCGAGCTGCTATCAACGTCCAAAATTCATCGCACTATTTCTGCCTTAAGCAAACTGGGTAAAGTTCGGGCGGCGCTTCTCAAAAAATGCCGTAAACGCTTCCTTTGCTTCCGGCGCTTGCAGCATTGCCCCAAAGTGTGCGATTTCCTGCACCATTTGCGCTTCCACCGCTGCAATCTGTGACACTTTCATAATTCTTAGTAATACGAATTGACGTCGCAGGCAGAGCAACCAAACTAGCAACCTGACTCTGTGCAAATGTAAGTAACTGATCCGCTGACAATACTTTATTCACTAAGCCCATTGCATGCGCTTCTGTGACATCGAACGACTCACCCAACAATAATTTTTCAGCCTCGCGTTGATAGCCTACAAGTTGTGGAAAAAGCAAACTCGATGCTGCTGCGTAGAACAGATCGCAATGCAATAGCAACGTCGTGCCGATACCAACAGCGGCCCCCGATAATGGGGGGGGCTACCACCGGCTTGCTGGCATAGATAATCTGCCACAGAAACTGGAATATTGGGCTAATGGGGCTATCTGGTGGATTGCTTAAAAAGTCTTCGATGTCAGTACCAACACTAAAAATATGCGGTTGACCAAGAAGTAGAATCACACGCATCCTAGCATCTTCTTCCGCTTCTTTCAGCGCGTCAGCCATAATTTGATACATCGCCGCCGTGAATGCATTTTTCTTGTCCAGACGATTAAACGTCATCTTCAATATGTGATTTTCCTTGTTGATCAGAATAGTTATTTTTTATCTCCTGTAACGCAAAAATGCAGAACGATCTTGTATCAATACTCCCCCAATAAAAAAGCTGCGCAGCAATAGCGATACGACTTTTTGAGAAGCAACAATAGTGATGAAGATCAGATTAAACTGATTACATACGCTCGCAAATACCAGCAGCGCCCATACCTGTACCAACACACATTACTACCCTGCCGTATTTCAGATTCTTACGACGTAGCGCGTGAATCATCGTCGCCGCACGGGTAGCCCCAGTCGCGCCAAGCGGGTTCCCAAGCGCAATCGCACCACCCATCGGATAACCTTCGATGGGTCCAGACCCAGGCCCTGAATAACTGCAAACGCCTGCGCAGAAAACGCTTCGTTCAGTTCGATCCAGTCGAGTTGATGCTGAGTAATGCCCCCGCTGCACGCAACGCCGCCGGAATCGCCTCTTTCGGACCGATCCCCATAATTTCTGGCGGTACGCCACGCATCGCAAACGAAGCGAAACGTATCAGGGGGGGGTCAGGTTGAATTGTTTCAGGATTTCTTCACTGACCAGAGCGAACTGTTATCAACGCACCGGCGCCGTCCGACATCTACCGGCAGTGACACTGCCCTTCGGAGAAAACACTGGTTTTAGTTCCGCCAGCGCTGTCATTGTCGATTCAGCACGTGCACCTTCATCGCGATTACTGGGGCGGGTATTGATATCGATCTGCCCATGTGCTAAATTTGGAAAACGCTCGATGATATCAACCGCAGTTGTTTCGTCATCGAACTCGCCAGCCAATTGGGTGGCAATCGCCTTTTGATGCGACAGCAAGGCAGACGCATCCTACGACTCGCGCGAGACCTTCCATTGCTTTGCCACGTTTTCCGCTTTCATGCCCATGCCATATGCCATACCAATATTCTCGTCCTTGCAGACCTCCCTATTGATTGATGGATGAAAACCCATCATCGGCACCACCGACATCGATTCGGCACCATCAGCAATCATTACCTCAGCCTGACCAACGCGAATCCGGTGGGCCGCCATCGCAATGGCGGTTCACCCTGACGCCGCCGATGGTGTTTGGCAAACCAGCCAGTAGTACGCAATTACGCGCCATATTTAGGCCTTGTGCGCCTTCTGGAAACGAGCAGGCGATAATCGCATCTTCGATCAGTTTAGAGTCCATACCCGGCACTTGCGCCATTACTGATGCAGTACGCGTACCAACAAATCATTAGGACGCATGTTCTTGAACATGCCACGTAGCGCTTTACCAATTGGGGTATGGGTAGCGGCAACAATGTACGCATCTTGTATTTGTTTGGTCATTTAAATCTCCGTTATTAATTGCAGACAGGCTTGCCAGTTTGCATCATGCCAATAATGCGTTCTTGGGGTTTTGGATGATTCAGCAATTCCATGAAAGCCTTATGCTCCAGATCCAGCAACCATTGTTCATTAACGACGCTGCCCTCTTCGACTTCACCACCACAGACGATTTCAGTAATCATGCAACCCAGCTTGTAGTCATGCGCTGAGATAAAGCCACCGTCACGCATATTTACCAATTGCACCATGATGTTCGCAATACCGCTGCGACCGACAACCGAAAATAATACCTTCAATGGTGGACGATAACCAGTATCAAACATCCCACGCGTTTCAACCTTTGCCACATGCAACAATTCGTAGGTATTAAAGACGATCGCATCGCTAGCCTCCAAATAGCCCATTTTTTGCTTCCAATGCCGAGTTCGACACACTGGCAGTGGCCACATTTAGGAACGATAATTTCAGAAATTGCAGGATATCGTTACCGTTGGCATCATGCGCATTGCGCAGAGCCGCTTCTTTCAAACCGTCGCCAGCCGGAATCAAACCAACACCAACTTCAACCAAACCGATATGGGACTCCATCGCAGCAACGCGCTTGGCCGCATGTAATGCCAACTCGCAACCGCCGCCCAGCGCCAAACCAGCCACCGCAGCCATACTAGAACACTTGCGTGACCCATGAAGGCATACTGCAACTGTGCGCCACCATCGACTCAATCGCTTTGACGCCTCCTGACATGAGTAGCGGCCGGCACAGTATCGAGCAGGTCAGCACCAGCCGAGAATGCGCCGCCATTGGCGACGTCGGCTTGCCACAACACCAAACCTTTAAAGCTCTTTTCGGCTTCAGCAATTGCACTGTTCAGCCCAGCGATAACGCCCGGTCCGATAACATGCAATTTGGTCTTGAAAGAGATGATCAGAACATCATTATTTTGATGCCAGAGGTGAATCGACGCATCTTCAAATAGGGGTTTTACCAGCGTTGGTGCCGTCAGTCACACCTTCGCCAACTTAACGGAGCACGGAATACCTGACGCTGATACACCGCCAGTTCAGAGCGTGCAATGTTAGCTTGCTTCGCTGACGAATAAGATCCATCGACATCGTGAACACCGGTACGACCATCGAACACCCATGCTGGAACGGCAGATTACACAATGCTTTACCGGCATCAATATCTTCCTTGACCCAGCCGGCATCGCAAAATCGATATCGCGCACATTTTTGGCGATCGACTCAAGATGAATAGCGATATGTTGAAAACCGTCACGGAAAATCGACCACAGAAATTGTGCTTGCAGGTTAGTTGAGTCGCGCAACGCCTTCATGCGCTTGACAGGGCCCTTATCTTTCAGCATACGTGGACCCAGATCCACTTACACAATCTACCGCCCGTATTGCATACCCGTCCATTTGAGCGTTGTCAACTGGCGGCACGTTCACCTGCGAGGATTGGGCGCTTGCCAAAATACGGCCATTCGCTACCAAGGTGGA
>JACMQE010000335.1 GCA_014377145.1 Glaciimonas sp.
CGATGTCAGGCGTTGTGATCCACTGATAACGGGCGATCCCATTGGCATCGTCGCAACGCATCAACGTACCGGCTTTGTTCGCAATCTTGACATAGGGTATGGCTGGTAGTTCGGTAAACCAAGGTGTTAGTGCTGCACCAACGGCATTGCCGCCGAGCCCAAGAATAGTGTGGCTATCAGTGACGTCAAGCAATTTAACCTTGGCGCGTAATATGAACATTTGTAAGCGCTTTTGTACCAGAGTCTGAATATCGCGTGGGAGTTGCAGAAAAATGGTCTGATCGTTCTTCCACATCAACAGGGTTGCCAGCAAGCGACCTTTCGGAGAGCAATATCCTGCCAGCCTTATCCGGTCTAGCGGCAATTGCGCAACATCATTGGTTAACTGGTTATGCAGAAAATTCGCGGCGTCATCGCCGGTTAATCCTATTAATCCAAGATCCGTCAGCGGGGTGAGAAAATTACCTTGCGCATCGGGTGATCCTTGCATTATGTCGGCGGCTTGTTGGGTTGTAAAGTCTAGCCAATTAGTTGTTAAAATAGTCATAATTTTGGAGCATTCTCAATTCAGCGATTATCATATTGAGTTAATTATAAAGATGTCACAAAAAAGCGTCGGGTTAAGACGATTTTTCGACATTTTTATCTGATTTAGAGAACCCGCGGAGCGATACACCTTTGTTTAAGAAACTGTTTATTGTTGTTGTTATGAGTCTGTTGGCTGCTAGCGGTATTGGGTACTGGGCTATACAACCAGTTGTCGAGGTGGGAGAGCCGATCCCATTTGCCATCAAGTCGGGCAGCGGGCTTAAGGGTGTGGTTCAACAAATTGCCAGCGCTGGAGTTCCTGTGAATCCGGACTTGTTAGGCTTGCTGGTGCGCTTGACCGGGAAAAGCGGTAAGTTGAAGGCTGGTAGTTACGAAATAAAACCAGGCGCAACGCCTTTGCGCCTTATTAAACAATTGGTACGTGGTGAATTTGCGCAAGAATCGTTAACGATAATCGAGGGCTGGAATTTCCATCAGATGCGTCAGGCGGTCGCCGTGCAGACCGCGTTGAAGCATGATACAGAATCGCTATCAGATGCTGAATTAATGGCTAAAATTACAACGGACTACAGTTTGCCGGAAGGTTTGTTTGCACCAGATACGTATTTGTTCGCGAAAGGGGCTAGTGATTTGCAGGTCTATAATCAGGCGCATGCTTTGTTGGTGAAGAGGCTGAATGTAGCCTGGGAGAACCGCGATAATACGCTGCCTTACAAAACACCTTATGAAGCACTAATCATGGCTTCGATTATTGAGAAAGAAACCGGGCGTAAAGCAGAGCGAACGAATATTGCCGGGGTATTTATCAATCGAATGCGGATTGGCATGTTGTTGCAAACCGATCCGACCGTGATTTATGGCATGGGTGATCAGTACAAAGGCATTATTCGTAAACGTAACCTGACTATTGATACCCCCTACAATACTTACATTCGTTCCGGATTGCCGCCGACACCGATTTCCTTACCGGGCGATGAGTCTTTGTATGCTGCCATGAACCCCACCAAAACTGACGCGTTATATTTTGTTGCCAAGGGCGATGGCAGCAGTCATTTCTCGCGTAATCTCAGCGAGCATAATCAAGCTGTAAATAAGTATCAGCGTTAAGTCCAGGTAAAGCTAAAAAGAACACAATAGAAATACTGACGAATCTATGAAATCAGCAAAATTTATTACTTTTGAAGGTATCGATGGTGCTGGAAAATCAACACACATAGGCTTTGTTGCAGGCCTGTTGCGGCAGCGCGGACTGACGGTTGTCTCGACTCGCGAGCCGGGCGGAACTGACCTTGGCGAAGCGTTGCGTGAATTGGTGCTGCATCAAAAAATGCATCTGGAAACCGAGGCGATGTTGATGTTTGCTTCCCGTCGGGAGCATCTAGCACAAGTCATCGAACCGGCGCTGGCGCGGGGTGATTGGGTGGTTTCTGATCGCTTTACCGATGCTACGTTCGCCTATCAAGGCGGCGGTAGGAAATTGCCATTGGATAAGCTCGATGTACTGGAGCAATGGGTGCATCCGCATTTGCAGCCAAATTTGACACTGCTGTTTGACGTACCGTTGGCGGTGGCACGAGCGCGTTTGGATGTGAATCGCGATCTGGACAAATTTGAACAAGAAAAAGCAACATTTTTCGCCAATACCCGCGCTGAGTATTTACGCCGCGCTGCGCAGTTTCCTAGCCGTTTCCGGATTATTGATGCAACGCATACAGTAACGGATATTCAGCAGACTTTAGCGCAAATAATTGCGGTGCTGTAGTGGCAGTTGATATTCAGCCGAAAGCGATGTTGCGTAGCAACGCAGCGTTGATGAATATAAAGCAGGATACTCAATAACCAATTGATTGTTAAGGTTGTTAATGCATAATTCAATATTCCCGTGGCAAATAAATGCCTGGCACCAAATACAGAAAATGCAGCTCCGCATGCCGCATGCGATTTTATTTCATGGTGCCGAAGGAATAGGTAAAACCGCTTTTGCCGAGCAATTTGCGCAGTCCCTATTTTGCGAAAAATCATTGGCAAAGGGTTATGCTTGCGGAGTGTGTCGATCGTGTGGCTGGTTTGTCCAGAAAAACCATCCCGATTATCGTCGCGTACGGCCTGAAATCCTGGAGGATGAAGATACCAGCAATATTGGCGACGGCGCCGATGATGGTGGTGATGGTAGAAAAATGGCAAAGGCAACCAAAGCGCCGTCAAAAGAAATTAAAATCGATCAAATTCGTGCGTTATCAGGATTTATGAACTTCACCACCCATCGTCAGGGACAACGGGTGGTGGTGCTATATCCGGCAGAAGCTCTGAATGCTGCCGCCGCCAATGCGGTGCTGAAAACGCTGGAAGAACCGCCTCCCAATACCGTATTTTTGTTGATCTCGAATAGTCTTGACCGCTTGTTGCCAACAATATTGTCGCGTTGTTGCAAATTTCCTATGCCGCTTCCTTCGGTGGAAGAAGCGTTACGCTGGCTAAAGCTGCAAGGCGTTGCGGATGCCGATATGTGGTTGGCAGAGCAGGGTGGTGCGCCATTGACTGCAAAGGCGCAGTCTCAAAATGAGGGGGGCGAGTTGCTCAATGTGCTGATGGCGTATCTGAGTGCACCAAGTATCGATGGGGCATTAAAATGTGCCGAACGCGTGCAGAAAACGCCCGTGGTCGAATTGCTTGGCTGGCAGCAGCGCTGGCTTTATGATTTGTTTTCGTTGAAGATGACGAGTACTGTAAGGTATTACCCAAGGCATAAAAAGACTTTGTCAATCTTGGCGGGGAAGGTGCAAATCGGCGAATTATTAAGCCTGTTAAAAGCCAGTAACGAGCGACGTGCAATTGCCGAGCATCCTTTGTCTGCAAAACTTTTTATCGAAGATATGTTATTAGATTATGCAAAAATTTTTGCATAATATTTCCCTGTACTTTTGATGTATTTAAGCTGGTGTTAAGTATTAGATAGGAGATGCAGGTGCTAGAAAATGCAATCGGTGGTGGTATCAAGTCCGCGCGGCCGAAGGTGTTATCCTTATTGAATAAGGAGAAGTCGACTTTATATGCCGCTCTTAAATAACGGTGGTATATTCTTGCCGACCAGCAAGAATTATTTGATCGGGGACGAGATTTATTTGATACTCAGTCTGCTGGATGATCCTGCCAAATATCCGATTGCAGGGAAGGTCGCCTGGATTACTCCGTTTGGGGCAAATAGCAATAGAGCGCAAGGTTTAGGCGTACATTTTCCGATACAGCACCATTTCAACAAAGAAACGATTGTCTTTCGCTCTAGCGCCGACATCTCCTGCCTTTCCCAGCAAGAGCTATTTTATTTACTCCCCTTGCGTATTGCCCAGGCTGGAACGTCGCATTGTCATTTTTTCCGCCTCTGATTAGATACTGCTTAATAGCAGCTTCAGCCAGAGTTTATAATCTCAATATTTGGGAACAGGCTCTAAATTAGCTGGTTATTGAGTGCTGTATAAAGTTAAAAAAAGAAATACGAATCGGCATTTCCCTTTTTAGTGGAGTATTTTTATGCGGTTGATGACCACATGGAAATTAATTCTTTTGCTGCCTTGTTACCACTTCTGACGGCTGTTTCTAAAGTCGCTGGATAATCGCTGATGGTATAGTCACCAGCCAGGAATATGCCATTCACACCGCTATTATTACTTGGACGAGCCAGAGCTAGTGTGCAGGCAAAGGTTGCGCGTTTTTCAGAAATTATTTTAGTCCAGTTCGGATACATTAGCGCCGGAAGTTTGAATACTTTGGTTAACTGTGCGGCAATCGCGCTGGTTAACGTTTCGTGGCTTTGTGCAATTGCTGACCCTGATGCACTGATGACGACGGCTAAAAGACCAGCTTCGGCTTGTGACGCATCAAGTTGGCCCCGGTCAAATACAAA
>JACMQE010000336.1 GCA_014377145.1 Glaciimonas sp.
CAGCTTTTTCGGCAGCGATCATGATTGGTGCACCATGGGCGGCATCAGCGCCGACAAAATGGACCTCATTTCCTAGCAATCGCTGAAACCTGACCCAGATATCGGCCTGGGTGTATTCCATGATGTGACCGATGTGAAATGCACCATTAGCATAGGGCAGGGCGGTAGTGACAAATAGCTTGCGCGGCGTGTGCAGAGGAAAAGGGCTCAAAGTGGTGCTCATTTAGCATTACTGGTTAGACTAAAGCAATGATTTTAGCATTACCGACGCTGATGCTGGTACCGACGCAACAGAGAATCTGATGTTGCTGTGGTGTTGCTGTCACTTTTGAGCTTGTTTTATTATTGCTTTATTTGCATTTAATTTTCTGTCGGGACATTATTTTCGGGCTGGATTTGCCCCATTGCCTGCGCTGATCAGATGATTTAGTTTAGACTTGCTCAATTAAACAGGGGAGAAATAATGAGCATTACGATTGAAGAAGTCAAGAAAGCATTATCCGGTGTCATTGATCCGAATACCGGCAAGGACCTGGTTTCTAGCAAATGCGTGAAAAATCTTCAGTTGGACGGCGTGAATGTCGCATTTGATATCGAGTTGGGTTACCCCGCGAAAAGTCAGTTTGGCCTGATTCGTATGGCCGCAGAGTCGGCAGTGGCGGCTCTTGCAGGTGTGAACGGTAAAGTCAACACCAATGTGTATTCAAAAATTCAAACGCACTCGGTTCAGCGCGGCGTCAAATTGATGTCGAATATAAAGAACATCATCGCGGTAGCTTCCGGAAAAGGCGGCGTCGGCAAATCGACTACTGCCGTTAATCTGGCATTGGCATTGGCCGCTGAAGGCGCGCAAGTCGGTATTCTGGATGCCGATATTTACGGCCCATCGCAACCAATGATGATGGGCATCAGCGGTTGCCCTGAAACCAAAGATGGCAAAACCATGGAACCGTTGGAAAACCACGGTTTGCAAGTGTCCAGCATCGGTTTTATGGTCGATCCGGATGAGCCGATGGTTTGGCGTGGTCCGATTGTAACACAGGCGTTGCAACAATTGCTGGATAAGACCAACTGGCACGATCTGGATTATCTGATCGTCGATATGCCACCCGGCACCGGCGATATTCAATTGACGCTATCCCAAAAAGTTCCGGTAACTGGTGCGGTCATTGTCACAACGCCGCAAGATGTTGCGTTGTTGGATGCACGCAAAGGCTTGAAGATGTTTGAAAAAGTCGGCATTCCTATTCTCGGAATAGTAGAGAATATGAGTACGCATATTTGTTCTAACTGTGGTCATGCTGAGGCAATTTTTGGTGCGGGTGGTGGTGAAAAAATGTGCGGTGAATACGGCGTTGATTTTCTCGGTGCGTTGCCGCTGACGATGTCGATACGCTCGCATTCTGACGTAGGGCGGCCTACCGTGGTGGCTGAGCCGGATGGTCCAATAGCGCATATTTATAAAGAAATTGCGCGTAAGGTCGCAATTAAGGTCGCGGAAAAGGCTAAAGATATGTCGAGAAAATTTCCAACCATTGTCATCAAGAATGATTAATCCCATTAATTTAATTAATTGACTTTATGAATTTTTTTACATTGAATCGCTCTGAGTCGCAAAGTCAAATGCGATGGTCAAGTGGCTTCACGAGATTAAGGCATCATTTTCCAATCAAAACGGTTAAAGGACTATTCGATGAAATGAAGCTTTCTTGCTGTATTTTTTAGCGCTTCGATATTGGCTGTCGGGTTTGTGCCGCAATTGGCGCATGCCGCGTCGGTTAGTTTTGTGGAGCCTGCAAGATAGTGCCGTAGTCACGAGTCCTTTTATGGTCAAGTTTGGGGTTACTGGAATGGCACTCAAGCCTGCCGGTGATATGACGAAACACCGGTCATCGTCATCTGCTGATCAATCAAGGACCTATCAAGGCTGGTCAGGTCATTCCCGTTGACGCCCAGCATCTGCATTTTGGCAAAGGACAAACTGAAACCAGTACGTCCTTTGCCACCAGGGAAATATAGCTTGACGACCCAGTTTGCTAACGGCTTGCATCAGTCGTATGGCCCTGTATTAAGCCAGACCATTAACGTTACTGTCCAATAAGCAATACAAGTGTATAAATGCTGACACGGCGTTGCTAATGTAACCGGGGTGATATTGCTGTGACGGTTCCCTCGATCCGGGCAACGCGTTAAAATGTAGTTTTCATTGATAGCGGCTTTGGCAATCCAAGGCCGTTTTTATTTATCATGACTGCTGCTATTCTTGTTTCTAATCCCGTCACTCCCGTCACCGCTGGTGCGGCCTCGGTATCAAAGCCAGTTAAAACCCGTTTTGCACCTAGCCCTACCGGCTACCTGCATTTGGGTGGCGCCCGCACGGCACTATTTTCCTGGGCCTATGCGCATCACTTCGGAGGCACTTTTGTGTTGCGAGTCGAAGATACTGACCTTGAGCGTTCAACTCCGGAAGCGGTAGATGCCATCATCGAAGGTATGCAATGGTTGGGTCTAGCACATGATGAAGGTCCACATTATCAGATGCAACGGATGGATCGCTATCGCGAAGTAATCGCACAGATGTTGACCGAAGGTAGCGCTTATTACTGCTATTCATCGCCGGAAGAAATCGAGGCTATGCGTGAAAAAATGCGTGCAGCGGGCGAAAAGCCACGTTACGATGGCACTTGGCGTCCAGAAGCTGGAAAGTTTTTACCGGCAGTCCCTGCTAATCGTAAACCGGTGGTGCGTTTTAAAAATCCATTAGAAGGTGAAGTCAGTTGGGACGATGTCGTTAAGGGCAACATTACGATCGCCAATCGTGAAATGGATGATTTGGTCATCGCTCGACCAGACGGTACGCCGACTTACAATTTCTGTGTGGTCGTAGATGACTGGGATATGCAAATCACGCATGTAATTCGCGGCGATGATCATGTGAACAACACCCCCCGCCAGATCAATATTCTGAAAGCGCTCGGCGCAACTTTGCCATTGTATGGTCACGTGCCGATGATATTGGGCACAGATGGCGAAAAGCTGTCAAAGCGCCATGGTGCGGTGAATGTGATGGATTATCCGGCGCAGGGTTATTTACCAGAAGCAATGCTGAATTATCTGGCGCGCCTGGGCTGGAGTCATGGGAACGAAGAAGTTTTCTCGATCGCGCAGTTCTGCGAATGGTTTGATTTAGATCATTTGTCGAAATCGCCTGCACAGTTCAATCCGGAAAAACTGGCATGGGTCAACAATCAATATATCAAGCTGGCCGAAAATAGCCGTCTGGCTAAATTGGTGCGGCCATTGATGGAAAAAGAAGGTGCCGATTTCACCGCTGGGTTAACATCAGCCCCGGATTTGGCGAAGGTTATCGGGTTGTTAAAAGAGCGTGCCAATACTACGCATGAAGTAGCGACCGCAGCTATGCTGTTTTATCGTCAGCCTGCGCCGGATACAGCGCTACTAGAACAACACTTCAATACCTTCGCAGCAAATATCAAAACAGCGCTGGCTGATTTTGCTGAGCGCTGCCGGACAGTGGACTGGAATAAGGCAGCGCTGGCCGCCATAATTAAAGAGGTGTTAACCGCACACGCCCTGAAAATGCCCCAGATTGCCATGCCTTTGCGTTTGATGATGACCGGCCAGTTACAGACACCAGCGATCGATATAGTGCTGGAGTTATTTGGCCGTGAAGTGGTGCTGGACCGTTTACAGAAATATCTTTGATAAATTTTCAAAACGGGATTGTCAGAGTTGGAATAACTTTGCTATAATTTTGCTTCTTAGAAAAAGGGGGTATAGCTCAGCTGGGAGAGCGCTTGCATGGCATGCAAGAGGTCAGCGGTTCGATCCCGCTTACCTCCACCAGCGTAAGTAAGTAGAGTAATAAAAGCAGTACCGCTAGCACTATGGACAGATCATTGTCCCCATCGTCTAGAGGCCTAGGACATCACCCTTTCACGGTGAGTACAGGGGTTCGAATCCCCTTGGGGACGCCAAGATAAAAAAAGACGTATCGGTTGATATGGGCTTTTTTATCTTGAGTGCCTGTGTGCCTATCTTAAATAGCTTGTCTGTCCAATTGGCACATACGTCGCGCTAATAGACGTCAATAAGATTGGCATCAATAGGTAGTCCAAACAACACTGATTCAAGAGAGTGTCGAAAGTACCACTTTATTGATTAAATCTGGGGTTTTATATAAAGATAGGATTATTCTTTGATCTGAGCAAGTCTCAAGTAATATTATTGCAAAGTGCGCGTCAGATTATATCTTCGAGGTGTTAGAGGAGTGGATTTACTACACGTTTTCTTTTGCGGAAAAGTCATGTATAGCGATAGTTTTAAAAACTAGGATGGCACATAACAGCGCGATCCAATCTTGGTGTGTGTAAAATGATCCTTTGCTGCGTTTGTTCTCGTTCATAGAGATGTATTTAAAAAATAGATGTTCCAGATAAGCAATTTCGCAATTCTCTTCTGGAACAAATGACCTATCATTCATTACTTCTCATGGCTTCAAACTACCGCATTCCAATCCCGACGGCATGGGGATTCCCGATTAAAACCGCCCTGTGAGGAATAATATAATCAAGATGATGGACGATCATGCTAGTAATCTCGCTTGGCCCATACCCCCAACTACGGCTATGTGTCCACGCTGGCAAAGCACCAATCAATAACAGGTTCAAAATAATTAGAAGAATGGTGCCCATGCTTTACGCCTCGCTGGTTAGTTACCAATGTGTTGCAATGTCAGGAAAAATACTTAACATCTGCCCAAAAAGCGCTTAATGTTATTGAAACGTTTATAATTTCTTCTGCATTTATTTTTGGATGCTTAAGCTCGATACTTACTTAATAACGCAATATTCGCGCTTTATCTACTCGGACCCGGTCACCTACTCGTAGATCGCCAGGATTGTTTAGCTTAGTATTTCTGATACCCGTTATTGTTCATACGAATGTGGACGTTATAAGAAACTAGACTTTTGCTATTTCTTTGCTCGACCTGATTACCCAACGCAGCTCCACCTACCGCGCCAGCGAGGGTGGCGGCGGTGTTTCCGGTGCGGCGCCAGTTTGATGCCCCCAATACGCCACCGACGAGTGCACCAGCAATACCGTGACCTTGGTTCTCCAGGGCGACGACATCAATACCCTATATCACGCCAGACCCATTATAAATTTGCGGATAAGACTGTTGATTTGGAAGTGGTGCGTACTGATTAGATAAATTAACCACCCCAAGATAAGGTTGGTTGTCGTAAGGACCGGCACAGCCGCCAAGTAAGAGGGTGCCATCTACCAGGGTTGCCATTAGTAGTTGACTAAGTTGATGGAATTTTTTGATGAGTTGCATGGCATTTCCTAACATTATTTATACGCGATTTACCATTTTGCATGTAAATGCATAATGGTAAATCACCATCAAGACAATGGTTGGGATACCGAGCAGCTATGCTAAAAATACTTGTCTATAATGCAGTCTTTTAGAATGGATTTAGATAAACGCGCTAATCAATACAGCATCCAAATAGAGGATATAAATAATATTTTGTTACTGCCTGGTGCCAAATAAAAGGTTTCAGCCGTTCTTCAAACTACGCAAAATTGTCCCAGAAAAAGGGGTGCCGACGAAAACAGCGTGCTCAGGCGGCTAGGAGAGCACAACGCCACTGGGGCGATTTTTCCGTAAGTCCTATAAATAACTGACTCATCAAGTATTCTTATTTATATGATATTTTACTTCACCGTGATATCAACCACCTAAATACGCTTCCAATACTTTTGGGTTGTGCAACAACTTAGCGCCGGTATCGACCAACACAATTTGGCCTGTTTCTAGTATATACTCGTGTTGCACAATCCGAAGTGCTTGTCGGACGTTGTGTTCGACAAGCAGGATAGTGAGAGCGGTATATTTGATTTCCTGGAAGATGCGAAAAATTTCTTGAATCATCAGGGGAGCTAGACCCATCGATGGTTCGTCCAGCATTAGTATGCGTGGCTTTGCCATTAGGGCGCGGCCAATGGCGAGCATTTGTTGTTCTCCGCCAGAGAGGTTGCCTGCCAGGCCTTTTTTGCGCTGTTGCAGTACCGGGAATAGCGAATATAGTCATTCCAAATCTTTTGCGATCTGTGCTTTGTCGTCCCGGGTATAGGCTCCTAGTGCCAGATTTTGTGCGGCGATAATTTAGTCAGGTCGCGGTCGCCTAGCAGCACCTTGCCTCGTGTTGATTTTAATAAACCCGAGATTGCTAACAATGTGGTATTTTTCCCAGCACCGTTGGCACCAACCAAGGCCTTGATTTCGCCTTCATTGAGGGTCAGTGTGATACCTTTGACGGCCTCGATATGGCCGCAAGAAACTGCCAGATCTTCCAAACTTAAGATGGGGGTAATGGATGTCATTCAGCTTCTTCCTTACTTAGATAAGCTTCGATCACTTCCTGATTATTTTTAATCTGATCTGGCGTGCCTTCGGCGATGATGCAGCCGAAATTTAGGACCGCGATACGGTCGCACAGATCCATCACAAAACGCATATCGTGCTCAATCATGAAAATGCTAAAACCGCGTTGTTCCTTGATATTCAAAATCTCGCGTATTAACGCGGTTTTTTCGGAGGGATTCATCCCCGTGACCGACTTATCGAGTAACAATAATTTTGGCTTGGTGGCAAGTGCACGCACAAATTCAAGTTTGCGTTGTCCGTGGTAGGATAAATTGTCTGCCAGCAATTGTGCTTTGTGATCGAGGCGGACCCAAGATAACAATTCCAGTGCGCGCTTGCTTTTGCTTCGATATTGCGATACCTTGGAAGACTTGGGAGCAATCCGTTGATGCTGCAAACCACATGATCATGCATACCTAATATGACGTTTTCCAGCAGCGTCATTTCTTTGAACACATGGATATTCTGGAACGTGTGGGCGATCCTGCATTTAGTAATTTTATGCGGCGCAACCTTTCCAATATCATCCTGATCCTTGAACGCAACACCACCGCTGGACGCACTTAGCAGTCCTGTGATCAGGTTAAATACTGTGGTTTTTCCCGCGCCGTTGGGCCCGATCAGACCAAAAATACCACCTTGTGGAACGTTCAAATTCACGTCTTGTAAAACGTGCAAGCCACCAAAGTTTTTGCTGATATTGTTGAGTCGTAGCATCAGCTTGCCTTTTCTGTCTGCGGGGTTAGTTTATTTTTTTGCTGAATAAATTGCGCATCTGTCGCGGGTCCCAAATACCTTTCGGCAAATAGAGAATCACTAGCACAAGAATGATGCCGTTCGCCGCCACTCGGAAATTCTTGAAATGACGCAGCACTTCGGGCATCAGCGTCAGCAAGGTGGCGCCGATAGTCGGTCCGATCAAATTACTGGTGCTGCCGAAAACTGCCATTGTGAGGATGTCTACGGCATTTTCAGAAGCATAATTTCCGGGTCCAATCGTAAAAGTGTAATGCGCATTCAACGCGTCTGCCACACTCGCAATGGTTGCCCCGATGACAAATGCCAGTAACTTATACATGGCTACATTAACACCCATTAAACGCGCTGCAATTTCATTTTCCTTGATGGCTGGCTTCAAATGTTCGCCCAATTTTAGAGTACCTGATCCGCGCCAACACATATAACCTGAGCGCCAGCAGCAACACAATGTGCCACCATTCTGTATTTGGCGGGATACTGTTTAATCCCATTGGACCGCCGGTGATATGCATGTTCAGTACGACCACGCGGACCACTTCGCCAAAATCCAGCGTCGCCATTGTCAGATATACACCCGATAGCCGCAGCGTTGGAATGCCGATAATCAGCATGACCAGTGCTGGTAAAGCGCCGCCCAAACCAAGCGCTACCGGAAATCACTTGAAAGATAGGTCAATGTCAAGA
The DNA here is from genome assembly GCA_014377145.1 of Glaciimonas sp. The sequence continues at coordinate 7,901 of JACMQE010000336.1, forward strand.
CTTCAACGAACCTTAGAAACAAACCTGCGATCATCGCGCCCGCTGCGCCGCCTAATGCAGCGGCGGCAAACGAGGTTAGATAAAACAAGCCTTCGATATTAATGCCGAGCAAATATGCGACTTCTGGTGAATCTGCGATGGTGCGCAATGCGCGTCCCAATTGCGTGCGGCGCATTACACCAAGCAATACCAGCAATTGATCACGCTCAGTACAACCAAACACCAGCGTAAAATCTAACGCAAACAGGGCATACATAATGCCAAGCGAGAGTGCGTTAATGAGTTGTTATTCAAGCATAGAAAAATTCTTTATGTGAAAAAAATAGTGAATCAGGGATTAAAACCAAGGCTAAACTTGATAGGGACTTACGGAGAATTGCTCCAGCGGCGTGTACTCTCTTAGTCGCACTAGCCCGTGTCCTTTGTGTGGGGAGGATTGGCAAGCTCGTTGCTTTGAAAATTTCGCTTAAGGTTTTATTTAATTTTAATTAAAATTAAATAAAACCTTAAGCGA
>JACMQE010000337.1 GCA_014377145.1 Glaciimonas sp.
CGCTCATCATCTCGATGACCAGGCAGAAACCGTATTGCTGCAGCTACTGCGTGGTTCCGGTGTGGCCGGGCTATCCGGCATGGATACCTTGAATACCGCAGCCACTTTGTTAGGCAATGCCATGTTGCAAATGGCGCGGCCTTTGTTATTTGTCTCGCGAGCGCAGCTTGAAGCCTATGCTACCAGCCACAGCGTTGCCTACATCGAGGACGAATCCAACCATGATTCACGCTACGCCAGAAATGCCTTGCGTCACCAATTAATGCCATTATTGAGTCAATACTTTGTCGGTTTTCAAGAGCGACTGACACGGACAGCGGGCCACATGCAGTCTAGTCAAAAACTGTTGGTTGAACTCGCCGCGCAAGATATCGCCGCCTGTGCCGGTGACAACTGCCTTGAACTAGAAAAGGTACGACAATTGAGCGGACCACGCATCGATAATTTGCTACGCTACTGGTTTGGTTTGCATGATCTGCGCATGCCATCGAGTGCTTGGTTGAGCGAAATGCGGGATCAACTGTTGTCGGCAAAAGCTGATGCACAAATTTGTGTTACGCATCCAAAATGTCATATTCGGCGCCATCGTAACCGAATTTTTTTGACGCCGCGTGATGATCTGGATCGCGAAGAAATTGATCCTATTCTTTTTCGTTGGACTGGTCAAGCAGAAATTGCTTTCCCTATTTACGGGGGTGTTTTGTATTTTGATACGGCAGAGCATGGCGTTGCTGCTGATTGGTTACGACAGCAACCACTGCAATTGCAATATCGCAGCGGCGGGGAACGGCTCAAGCTAGCATTTAATCGACCAACGAAAGCATTGAAGTATCTCTATCAAGCTGCTGGTATTCCTGCGTGGCAGCGGAAGCGCTTGCCAATGGTGCATGCGAGTGGAAAATTGTTGTTCGTGGCAGGTGTTGGTTTCGATTGCTATCAGCTAGCCTCTGAGAGCAGCAGCAACGTTAGCTTGCGCTGGAAGCCGGATAACCTGTCTTTGCGAAAGGCTTTCTCCAGTTTGTCATTGATTAATCGTTCGTAAACAGATGCTGTAGCTAAAGAAATATATTATTTCATAGGGGATTCACGGCAACTCGTGCCCCGAATGCGGCTAATTCTAGCCATGGGCTTGTCACAGCACCCCTTAGGCTGTAGAGTTAGCAGTCATTTTTTATCATCTTGCTACTATCTTCAAGCGTACTTTCTCCTACTTATGGCTCTAATCGTCCACAAATACGGCGGCACTTCGATGGGCTCACCAGAGCGTATCAAGAACGTCGCTAAGCGCGTCGCCAAATGGCATAACGCGGGCCACCAAGTCGTTGTCGTTCCTTCGGCAATGTCTGGTGAAACCAATCGTCTGTTAGGTTTGGCAAATGAAATTAATGCCAACCCGGATCCACGTGAACTCGACATGCTGGCATCTACCGGCGAACAAACATCGGTTGCCTTGCTGGCGATGGCCTTACAAGCAATTGGCAAGCCCGCCGTCTCCTACGCCGGATGGCAAGTTGTGATTAAAACTGACTCCGCGCACACCAAAGCGCGCATACACTCAATCGATGATGCCAAAGTCCGGGACGATCTGAACGACGGTAAAGTAGTAATCATTACCGGATTTCAGGGAGTTGACAATAATGGTAATATCACCACCCTCGGTCGTGGTGGTTCGGACACCTCGGCAGTCGCCTTGGCGGCCGCCCTAGGTGCCGCCGAATGCCTGATTTATACGGACGTGGACGGTGTCTATACCACTGATCCCCGGGTAGTCTCAGATGCGCGTCGCCTAAATACGGTGACTTTCGAAGAGATGCTTGAGATGGCCTCGCTCGGCTCCAAAATTCTGCAGATTCGCTCGGTCGAATTTGCTGGTAATTACAAGATGCCAACACGTGTGCTGTCGTCGCTGACTGACCCTTTAATGCCGCTGGAACAAGAGATAATTTCCGGCACACTGATTTCGTTCGAGGAAGACACTAAAATGGAACAAGTTAACATAACCGGCATTGCTTTTAGTCGCGATGAAGCAAAAATTACCGTCATCGGCGTACCTGATCGTCCGGGTATTGCCTACCAGATTATAGGTGCAGTCGCTGAAGCCAATATCGAAGTCGATATGATCATCCAAAATCAATCGATCGATGGTAAAACCGATTTCACCTTTACCGTACCGCGAAATGAGTACGATAAGACCATGGGCGTACTCGACAGCAATGTCAAAGCGCATGTCGGCTCCGGTAGCATCATCGGTCATAACAAAGTGTCCAAAGTATCCGTCGTCGGCGTAGGCATGCGTAGTCGCGTTGGTATTGCCTCTCAAATGTTTCGTACCTTATCGGAAGAGAGTATTAATATCCAAATGATCTCAACTTCCGAAATCAAGATATCGATATTGATTGATGAAAAGTATATGGAGTTGGCCGTACGAGCACTACACAAAGCGTTTGGGTTGGAAAAAACCTGTGATCGCAATAAATTGTGATTTTATAGTTAAAAATATAGACTTTTTATTGACCAACTTCGCATGAAAAGTTAATATGCGATGCCTTGATTCAACGATATTGGAGGCGTGGCCGAGTGGTCGAAGGCACTTCCCTGCTAAGGAAGCATATGGGCTTAAACCTGTATCGTGGGTTCGACTCCCACCGCCTCCTCCAAAAATTAGTATGTAGTTGTTCGGGATTGATTAAAGAGCCGCGATTTTCATAGGGAATCGTGGCTCTTTAGCTCATCATTATTTTTAGTTGTTTGCATACATCCAAAATGTTTGTTGTGTAAAGTGTTATGCAATTTGCCCACTTAAAAAATTTACTTAATAGGTCACTTACAGATTTTGCTTGTCGTACGTCCAAAGCCAAAGAGA
>JACMQE010000338.1 GCA_014377145.1 Glaciimonas sp.
GAACCTTGGACCCCCTGGTCCCAAACCAGGTGCGCTACCAGACTGCGCCACACTCCGAAGAATTGCATTCTAACCCGTCTCTCTCGGCGATCACGACGGAAATGGAAATTATCACGCCTGCTATCGGACCTTTTGATTCTTGTAAAAATGCCTTCGAACAATCTTTCATGGCTCGCTGATGGCGACCCATTCCCGGCACCAGAACTAGCTTGGGGTCGGATCACCGATGCGCCAGGTCTGCTGGCCGTCGGCGCATCACTTGACATACCAACACTGCTTGACGCCTATTCCAACGGAATTTTTCCATGGTTCAGTCAAGGGCAACCCACTCTTTGGTGGAGTCCTGACCCGCGCATGGTACTGCGCCTTAAAAACTTTAGATTGCATCGGTCTCTGCGTAAGACTATCAGGCGGTTTCGTACCAGTCCAAATTGCGAAATTCGCGTCGACTCTGCGTTCGAATTTGTCATCAACGCTTGCTCCTCCAGTCCCAGATCCGGGCAAGCCGGCACTTGGATCGTGCCAGCCATGGTGAAGGCCTATATCGACCTACATCACGCGGGATTTGCCCACAGCGTAGAAACCTGGGTAGATGGCAAGCTTGAAGGTGGCCTGTACTGCGTGGCGATAGGCAAAGCAGTGTTCGGAGAGTCCATGTTTGCGCGTTCCACCGACGCCTCTAAAATTGCACTGTCTGCATTGATAGCAATCTGCAGACACGATGCTGTAGAGTTAATCGATTGTCAACAAAATACCCAGCATCTTGCGTTTTTGGGGGCCGATGAAATAGATCGTGCAGAGTTCTTGATGCACACTCGTAGAGCACGGCATCAGGCAGGGCCAGTTTGGCAATTCCCCCCTCTATACTGGGAGAATGTTTTGTCTGCCTAAATCACTTCCATGACAGACCTCAAAGACTTGCCGCTTCAGACGCTTCAATTCTACGCAACGGCGCCTTATGAATGCAGTTATTTGCCTGACAGGCAAGCCCGTTCTCAAGTGGCTACGCCGAGCCATCTGATAAATAACTCTGCCTATACGGAGCTTGTTCTTCGAGGGTTTAGACGCAGCGGCATGTTTACTTATCGACCCTATTGCGACGGTTGCCAAGCATGCACACCTTTAAGAGTTGATGTGAATCGATTCAGTGCCAGCAGAAGTCAACGGCGTGCGTGGGTAAAACACGAAAGCTTGACGACGCGCGTTCTTAAACTCGGGTTCGAACCCGAACATTACGACTTATATCTGAGATATCAAAATAGTCGACACGCAGGAGGTGGAATGGACCAGGACAGCATAGATCAATACACTCAATTCTTGCTGCAAAGTCGCGTGAACTCGCGCTTAGTCGAATTCCGAGATCCAGAAACTTCGTTATCGCCAGGACTTCTTAAGATGGTGTCCATTCTTGACGTCCTAGATAACGGAATTTCCGCTGTTTACACTTTTTTCGAGCCTGAAGAGCAGAGCAGTTTCGGTACTTTCAGCGTTTTATGGCAAATTGCTCAAGCTAAAGTAATGTGTCTGCGACATGTTTATCTAGGATATTGGATCAAAGACAGCCAGAAAATGAACTACAAAGCCCGATTTAAACCGATGCAAATATTTAAAGACGGAGAGTGGTTGAACTTCGATGCACACCCTGTTGTTTTTTAAAGGCGCTGACTCCGTATATTTATGGCAAAAAGAGACACGAATGTAAACACTGTTCCAACAGTACAGGTTATTGAGCGTATATTTTTGTTGATGGACGTATTGGCTTCTCGCGAGGAGTCAATTTCTTTAAAAGATATTGCTGAAAGGACAGGCTTACATCCATCTACAACTCACCGAATCTTGAACGACATGGCAATCGGTCGGTATGTTGACCGACCGACCCCTGGAAACTATCGGCTCGGGATGCGACTGCTTGAGCTAGGCAACTTAGTCAAGGGGCGACTAAACGTTCGGGACGCTGCTTTGAGTTTAATGCGAGATTTACATAAACTAATACAACAGCCGGTGAATCTTAGTTTGCGTCAAGGAGACGAAATTGTCTATGTGGAGCGGGCTTATAGTGAGCGCTCAGGCATGCAGGTTGTCCGTGCTATAGGCGGGCGTGCACCACTGCACCTAACATCCGTTGGCAAACTTTTTTTAGCTGCGGAAGACCCACTTCGAATCCGGGCTTATGCAACCAGAACAGGACTTCAGGGACACACGAAAAATAGCATTACGCAAATCGAGTTGTTGGAACGAGAACTGTTTAAAACAAGACAATCGGGACATGCCTCAGATAACGAGGAGTTAGAACTTGGCGTTCGGTGTATGGCAGCTGGAATCTACGACGATCAAAATAAATTGATTGCTGGGCTTTCGATATCAGCGCCTTCCGACCGATTAGAAGATCAGTGGCTGGTGAAGCTTAAAGAAACTGCCATTCAAATATCTGAAGCCTTGGGTAATAAAGGTTTCAAGGCTTAATTAGAAATACAACAACCATTCAGATATTGGAGGCTTTGACAATCGTCTGTGACGTTGTTGCAACGGGGACCGTTGGCCCAATCGATTCCACCCAACGCTTGACACGCTCAGCATCAGCAAGCCTGGTCAGTTTGCCTTTGGAGTCTAAAAAAACCATGATCAGTTTTCGTCCAGCAACTTTAGCTTGCATAACCAAGCATTGACCAGCCTCAGAAATGTACCCCGTCTTTTGTAAACCAATTTCCCAAGCAGGATTTTTGACTAGTCGGTTGGTGTTGTTGAATTGTAAGGTTCGAGTACCTACTGCAACTGTATGTCCAGTTGAAGTGGACAATTCCCTGAGCTTTGCGTCTCCATAAGCAAAATTTACCAGCGTCGCTAAATCACGCGCACTTGACTGATTCTTACTGGACAGCCCCGTTGGCTCCACGTAAATTGTGTCCTTCATACCAAGTGTTTTGGCCTTTGCATTCATAGTATCCACAAATAACCCCATTCCTCCTGGATAGCTACGTCCCAAAGCATGCGCGGCTCTATTTTCGCTAGACATTAATGCTAAATGCAGAAGTTCACCGCGACTTAATGTGGAACCGACTTTTAGACGAGAGGAACTGCCCTTTTCTGTATCTACGTCCGACTGCGTGATAGTGATTGCCTCGTCCATCGGCAATCTAGCTTCTGTAACGAGCAGTCCGGTCATTAACTTCGTGATCGACGCAATGGGTAATACTGCGAGTTCATTTTTCTTAAACAGTACTTCGTTCGTTTCTTGGTCTACAACAAATGCGACGCTTGACTTGAGGGCAAGTGCGTCCACTGACCCATGCAGTCCAGCCAATTGCCCATTAGTTGGCTTGTCAACAAGCCTAATATTCCGGGACGACCCACGCTTACGCGACGTATGCGCCTTTACAACGGCTTTCTTGTAAGCCGGTTGATTTGCAGTAGTTGACTGTTTCGTTTGTACCTCAGCGTGTGACAACGATACGCAACTAACAGCAGTGATAAGGCCAATGTGAAGAAAAAGTTGTTTCAAGTCATGCCCCAGATCCACGTAAAAGTGTTTTTTGCATTTAGCCACAAGCTAATCAGTCGGTCAATATTCTCGTAGAAAATATTCCACAATATCAAAGACTTATACACGAATCTTAAGAAACAACGCGGACTTTACACAGTGACTTTCACCAGTCTTTAGCATGTAGTCGCTCTGCTTTCTCAAGAAGTTTGTTTTGAGCAGTTGCACCCACGATATCGGGCACTTCCTTTGCGGTTCCTAAGGGAATAGGAAATTCCAAATTGATCATTTGTGCAGGCCCCGTTCGTCCGGCTCATCAGTGGAGGTACTAATCACACTCGTCTGCTGGCCCATAGCTCTTCGTCTCGCGTAAACGACATAGCCACTCAGCCCGTAGAGAACGAAAATACCGAACATGACGGTTGGTGGATCGATAATTACAACGGCAAAACCCAATACGATGAGGATCGTCGCTGCAAATGGCACGCTCCGCTTCACCTGGATGTCTTTAAAACTGTAGAAAGGCACATTTGTAACCATCGTTAGTCCCGCGTACAAGGCTATTGCAAACATCGTCCAGGGTATGAACAAATCTATTGGGCCGATCACTAAAGTCCCATTCCCTTTCAACCCATTTTCTGTGAGTAACCAAATGAAACCGGCTACTAAGGCGGCGGCGGCGGGAGATGGAAGCCCTTGAAAGTAGCGCTTATCTACCACCGTCGTATTGACATTAAAACGCGCTAATCGCAGGGCTGCGCATGCGCAGTACACGAAAGCAGCAATCCAGCCCCAGCGCCCCAGACCCTGTAGTGCCCAAACATATGAAATCAGCGCAGGCGCAGCACCAAAAGATACCATGTCAGAAAGAGAATCCATCTGCTCCCCAAAAGCGCTCTGCGTATTGGTCATGCGCGCCACACGACCATCCAGACTGTCTAACACCATGGCGCAGAAAATTCCCACTGCTGCCTGATCGAATCGGCCATTGATAGCCATCACGATTGCATAAAATCCCCCGAAAAGCGCCGCCAGCGTAAACAAGTTTGGCAAAATATAAATGCCTTTACGGCGCTTCTTGATAACTATTACCTCATCAGGGTCTGTCGCAATATCGTTTCCATCGTGCATGCTCGGTCCTTAAGAAATAGATGTCGATGTGAACTCCCACTGGAATGACACCGCATCGCCGCAATGCCACATGTCCGTGTTTAGTACAGTGTAAGGGACTATGGGTCCGGAAAATTGACTTTGGCAAGCGACTTAGAGGGGTGTTATTTTCGACCCGCTAAACCATAGAGACTGGTATAAAACTCCACTCAGGGTGGTTTGTTTTTTTCGGCCGTGCGAGTCTAGTGATTTGCACCGATCAAAGTTCTCAATAATCAGCACTTTAATAAAACCGCAATTTTTCATCGTTGAACGGCCGGGTTTATGTGACCCAATCCTCGTCGATACAAGCTTTGCAGTCTTATGAACGCTCCTTATGATCGGCAACGCCACCGTGCCAATTGCTATTTTTTATGATAGGAATTTGGGCGATGCGCCGTTTTTAGAAATTCGGTTTCCCCTTTGCGCACTTCAGCGCATTACTGCGACCGGCGGGTCACGGAACCCGGACTTCAAAAACGCTCCAATACTGAACGAACATAGGACAGGACCATCGCAGTGGTCCTCTAAACTAGTCAATTCAAATCTAGTTGCGAGTTTGATCGACTAACTTATTTTTAGCGATCCATGGCATCATTGCTCGCAACTGTTCACCCACCACTTCGATTTGATGCGCCGCGGTATTTCTGCGCCGCGCTGTCATACTTGGATAATTAAGGCGGCCTTCCTGAATAAACATTTTTGCGTAGTCACCGTTCTGAATTCGCTTCAAAGCATTGCGCATTGCAGCGCGTGACTGCTCGTTAATAATCTCAGGGCCTGTTAGATATTCACCATATTCGGCATTGTTGGAGATCGAGTAATTCATGTTAGCGATGCCGCCTTCGTAGATCAGGTCGACGATGAGCTTAAGCTCGTGCAAGCATTCAAAGTAGGCCATTTCAGGTGCGTAGCCGGCTTCCACCAGGGTCTCGTAACCCATTTTGATCAGTTCAACTGCACCGCCGCACAACACGGCCTGCTCACCAAACAAATCAGTCTCAGTTTCTTCTTTGAAATTGGTCTCGATGATGCCGGCCTTGCCGCCACCATTGGCCATGGCGTAGGACAGGGCTAAGTCACGGGCCTTGCCGGATTTGTCTTGATGGATGGCAATCAGGTGGGGCACTCCGCCGCCTTGGGTGTAAGTGTTGCGCACAGTGTGGCCGGGAGCCTTAGGCGCGACCATCCAGACGTCCAGATCTGCACGGGGCACGACTTGGTTGTAGTGCACGTTGAAGCCGTGAGCGAAAACCAGAGAAGCGCCTTGCTTCAGATGGGATTCGATCTCTTGGTAAACACCAGCGATGTTTTCGTCAGGCAACAAAATCATCACCACGTCCGCAGAGGCAACCGCCTCGTTCACTTCGGCAA
>JACMQE010000339.1 GCA_014377145.1 Glaciimonas sp.
AATGCGCAGTCGTCCCCTACGCCAAGTACAATCGGACCATCGACACAAGGTGCACGGGTAAAATAATGAGAGATAAGGTCGAATTCGGATAGCATTTCTGGATTGTACCGAATGGCACGACGGATGGAGCGTATTCTGAACGACAGATTGGCGTCGATATTCGCCGTAAACTAACGTGATTAATGGCACTATTAGATGCATCTCACACAGCGCTGATATTCTGGCTGGCCGCTTGGTAGGTAAATATTAGTAAGCCATGCGGATGAAACGGTAGAGTGCAGCCTATCCCGAGTTACCTGCACGAATATCTATAATTCGCTAAAAGCTATTATTTACAAAATACAAAGCGCATAGAGCACCAAATATAGAGTATTTACCCTATATAAAGATCACTCACATCACGACCGCAACAAAAAATACTGAGATGTTGCAGCCGATCAGCTAGTTTTTGACAAACACCACATCCCACACACCATGGCCAAGCTTTAAACCACGATTTTCAAATTTGGTTACAGGACGATATGCCGGACGCGACGCATAGGTTACCGCCGTATTTGTCAGCGTTGGCTCCATGCTTAATACCTCTAGTATTTGCTGTGCATATTCTTCCCAGTCTGTAGCGCAATGCAAATACCCGCCCGGAGCAAGGCGCGATGCAAGTAAGCTGACCAGCGGGCCTTGCAGCAAACGGCGTTTGTTATGCCGCGCTTTATGCCATGGATCAGGAAAAAACACATGCGCACCAGCTAGCGACTCAGGCGCAATCATATGCGTCAACACCTCTACAGCATCATGCTGGATAACACGTTGGTTGGTAAGCGATTGCTCCCCAATCATTTTTAACAAACTACCGACGCCCGGCGTGTGCACTTCAACGCCGATAAAGTTTTTTTCAGGCATGCCCGCCGAAATCCTCGCGCTGGTTTCACCCATCCCAAAGCCAATTTCAAAAATTGTCGGCGCATTGCGTTCAAACGTCTTATCTAAATCAAGTATCGATTTGTCATAAGGCACACAAAAGTGCGGCCCCAACTCATCAATCGCCCGCGCCTGCGCATTCGACAACCGTCCGGCACGCGCCACAAAACTACGAATCCGGCGTTCTGTCGGATCATAAAAAAGAGGTTTGCGAGGAAAATTTTCTGACATGCTGGATCAACAGTGAAATACAGATGTGTAAAAGGACGGACGAAGTGCTGTGAAGCGCCAAAGACAGGTTACGAGGGTGCAATACCAGAGCAGCAACGATCTCATCCGTTAATAAAGTCAATAAAAACAGCACCTCAAAGGCAGGTGCATATCATGACCTGGAGCGGGTGAAGGAGATTGAACCCTCGTCTAGAGCTTAGGAAGCTTTCGTTCTACCATTGAACTACACTCGCGATAGCCGCATTTTACGCGGGTTTTGGCGGTGTTTGTAAACTTGACAGGCGTGAGGTGTGATCGGGAATGTGATGCTGATTTCTCCCTAGTATGATCCCTCAATAGATGAAAAATTGGCTTGCTGCTGTTAAGCTCGAGTCCGAGATAACATTCCGCTTGATTCTGAAGCGGTTGGCCGCTCAAATTTTTCGTCGCATTAAGAAATTTTTGGCTATCCAGTGCTGCAACGGATCCATTGAATGGTCGATTTTCTCCTCACGGATTCGGTTGTGGACTGCGATTTGGGTTATCAATATGAAATACATAATGCGATAGAAACGCAATATCCAATGCGTAGAATGCCTGCAATTCTGCATCTTTAGCATTACAACTGATATTTTTGCGGTTTTTGGCGGTAATACTCGGCAAGAGATCGGCGGGCAGCAAGCTATTTTTTTTGAATATTTTTATAAGTTTTATGATTTTGTTTGCCGTTTCGGGACTAATCTAATAAACCGACATCAACTTCTTCGCGCGTATTGTATGTGCGCTCAGTTAACGCCGTTAATGCCCCTGGGCGCAATGCCACATTCGCCCATGTATATGGTACATTCATACGCAGTCTCGCGGTTTGATGGAGCGTGCTTTGATCTGCGCTCGAACCCATTGTACTAGCTAGAAGCGTGGCCAATTTACGAACTGGCATCGGCAAAAGCATTGCCGCTTTTGCTACTTGTGGGCGAAAATGCACCACACAGCGTAACTTCATTCGTTCGGTGTTCGTCGAATAGATCTCCCAGTTACTTAAAAAGTATAAGGTGCGCCTACATCAATTAACCATGCATCGCCGGATTGTTTCTCTTGAAACACCAATGGTGGGCGCCAAATATCATTAATCAGGGAAAATCCAGAGCCCACTGAGTTTCCCTAAAATTGGGTTAAAAATTGGCCAGGAGTAATTTCTTCTTTTATGTAAAAGAAAGAGTATATATCACCTCGCCATCTCATTGGGTATTCGCTTATCACCAGACGCTTTCCGAAATTTATTTCTTTTTGCCAATAAATACTTCGGGGCGACTAATCGGCACCTTTGGTATATGTTAGTATTTTATTAAAAATAGTTCGATCAACATTTAATGCACCACCGCTGGAAATATCAACAGAATTGGGTCCTAAAATAATCGAACTACCAAAATTTTCGGGAAAAGTAGGCGGCACGCATAGGTAAAATGTATCAGATTGAAACATTATTTTAGCAAGCTGAAGAGTCTCAGTACATTGGGCAATATCACCTCTTATGCTTAACTTCGGCCATTCGCTAGCTTTAGCATCAGCAGAGTGTGCAACTAACGTTATGAAAATAGAGAGTGTGGTTGCTAGTTGCTTCATGATTTCTGCTCTATAAAAAACTAAAATTAGCTAGCGATCAGGTGAAATGTTCAATGCAATACCAGCATCCGATGTTTATAACGTGTATTAGTTCATTGATGTTGTGTAGCAATCCCTAAAAAGTAGTTACTCTGTAGAAATAAAAAACTGAACTTGCGTTGTACACGGACTATTTGATCAGCGCGGCTGTACATGTTGAAAGACTGATGGCTTCAAGTGAAATCAGCGGTACGTCAAATAGAGCAAGAAGATAAGGCTTTAATTTCCGGTGACACGATTTAAGAGAAGCAATGGACGGATGAAAACGACGTGATGTGCTGACATTTCGATCATTACCGAGGCGCTCGTATGCTGTATGCAAATCGGCGTGCCTGAAAATAAAGCACAAAATAAGTTACATTGCATTGAGAGCAAAGCTCTTTATTAAAGCAACTTGACAGCCATATGCTGAATTTCAGAGTTTGCGGGCTACGTAACATCCGTTAAATAACGATAACCCACAAAATTACTCAAGCCCATGAGGGCGCAAAAAATGCGCCAATCCAAAGAATAAGATTAAATCATCATAGGAGCAGGCTCTGCTGGCAACGTCCTAGCCAACCGCCCAACCACAAACCCAGACAATCACATTATTATTAGAAGCTGGTGCCCCCGACTACCGCCTAGATTTCCGCACTCAAATACCTGCGGCCCTAGCATTCCCTTTACAAGGTCACCGCTACAACTGGGCTTACGAAACCGACCCCGAACCTCACATGAATAACCGCCGCATGGAATGCGGGCGCGGCAAAGGCCTAGGCGGCTCATCACTCATCAACGGCATGTGCTACATTCGCGGCAACGCCATGAATTACGAAGGCTGGGTCCAATGCCCTGTTCTAGAAAACTGGTCATATCTAAACTGCCTCCCCTACTTCAAAAAATCCGAGACCCGCAACATCAGTGGCAACGATTACCATCGCAACAAAGGCCCCGTTAAGGTCAACACGCCAAAACCAGACAACAACATCCTCTTCCACGCAATGGTAGAAGCCGGCGTTCAGGTTGGCTACCCCAAAAGACGACCTCAACGGCTTCCAACAAGAAGGCTTTGGCCCCATGGATCGCACCACCACCCCAAACGGCCGTCGCGCTAGCATCGCCCGTGGTTACCTCGATCAAGCCCGAAACCGCACCAATCTAACCATCGTCACACACGGACTAACCGACCACATCCTATTTTCTGGCAAACGCGCCATCGGCGTCGTCTACCTGTATCACGATGCCCCGATCGAAGCACAAGCCAAACGCGAAATCCTAATATGCTCTGGTAATTGCCTCACCTCAGATTTTGCAACGCTTCAGCTTCGGCCCAGCCGCTTTAATACGGCAACACGATATTCCAATATTGCTGGATTTACCCGAAGTAGGCGCCAACCTACACGACCATCTGGAAATTTACCAACAATATGAATGCAAGCAGCCGGTATCTCTCACCCCCGCATTAAAACTGCACAATCAGCCAGTTATCGGCGCTGAATGGCTATTCATGGGAAAGGGAACCGGGGCCAGTAATCAGTTCGAAGCAGGCGGATTTATTCGTTCAGACGCGCGCTTCACCTGGCCTAATATCCAATACCATTTTTTACCCGTAGCAATTAACTACAACAACAGCAGTAATCCAATCAAAGTCCAAAGCTTTCAAGCTCACATGGGTTCCATGCGCTCGCTGAGTCGCGCACACGTACGTTTGAAATCGAAAGACCCACGCGAGCACCCCAGCATCCTGTTCAAACAAAATGGGTTATGACGAAAGCGGTTGTCGATGCGCAAGGACGGCTTCATAGTATTGACGGTTTGCGTGTGGTAGACGCCTCAATTATGCCGATTATCAATACGGGTAACCTTAATGCCCCAACGATTATGATGGCTGAGAAAATCGCTGATATGATCCTTGGGCATACACCATTGCCACGAATTGCTGTGCCATATTACAAAGCCGGGAATGCCCCCGTAAGCAGGCTTGGCTAACGTCGGTGGGTTTGGTAACCAAGGTAGGGAACGGTTGGTATAAGTTTTTTTATGCCTTTGCTGATTAAGTTAAATGGTCGATCTGAAACATTCCATACTGGCAGCCATATTTATTGATGACATTATTAATCAACGTATTAATGACTTACTGACGCGTTTTTTCTTCTTTTTTTCCTTTTTTATCAGCTTTCTTTTCTTTCATTGTTTTAGCGG